>NZ_AYTW01000005.1 GCF_002752635.1 Mesotoga sp. Brook.08.105.5.1 | reverse complement strand
GATTTCACCGGCCTGAATGTTCCTATTCCAACGTGAAGCGTGATGTACTCGATAGCAACTCCTTTGCTCTCAATGGATCCGAGAAGCTCATCCGTGAAGTGAAGCCCTGCGGTAGGGGCAGCGACTGAGCCCTCTCTCTGCGAATACACAGTCTGATAAGACTCGGGATTATCCGGATACTTGTGAATATACGGAGGAATCGCAAGAAGACCGGCTTCTTTTATCTCTTCATCGGCAGCTCCATGGAAGTCAAGGACCCTGCTAGAGTCTTCACAGTGTTCTACGACCTTACAAGAGATGCTTCTGAAGATAAGCTCATTTCCCAGCTTGATCTTGGAACCAGGTCTCACTATCGCTTTCCAGAGGCCTGAGCCCAGTTTTTCTATCAAGAGGGCTTCCACACTGGCACCTGTTTCCTTTCTACCTATTAGTCTCGCCGGGACGACCCGACTGTTGTTCAACACCAGAACATCACCCGGACGAAGGAGTTCAGTGATTTCTGAGAAGACTCTGTGTTCAAATAGGCCTGTCTCCCTGTTGATCACCAGCAGTCGAGAGCTGTCTCTCGGATCAGCGGGTTCCTGAGCAATCAATTCTTGTGGAAGATCGTAATCAAAGTCTGAGACTTTCATCTATGTCCTCCGGCCGCACTATCTTTATATCATCAACCAAATGATCCAGGAATCTATCGTAGGTGACAACCACTGAGTTGTTCTCTCTCGCGAGGAAGATTATCCTATCATCAGCAGGTGAATAGGTCTCAACTTGTGGCAACGAGAGCAGTCTGTTAAGGCTTTCCTGCTGGAAACCGCCGAGAGTATACCTGATGTTGGCATCAAAGACGATCCTGTAAGGGAACAAGGCGATTCTACAAAACGACATTCTAAGGAAGAGGTTATCGATTCTGTTAAGATCGGCATGTTCGCTCTTCGAGAATACTATATTGCTTCCATCTACAACTACCGATCTTGCATGACTAGATAAGAGGACCGTTTTCACATACGGATGCGTGAACTTTAGATTCGCCAGTCCTCTCCTCTCCTGTCTGGACAGATTGGAAATCGCCCCTCTCAACAGCTCGAGTTCAGTGATGTTAGTATACACCGCTTGGCCAACTCTGTAAGCAAGATCGGGTTTCTGGGCCAAATCGTCTCTCTCGTACAGTAGCGCTGCCTCAAGCATGACGAAGTTCTGGATTCCATGTCTGCCGATTGACTTACAGAAGGAAAGCCATTCTTTATAGTCGTCTACCGATTTGATTTCCTTTATGATAGGGCCGGTAACGGGCGGGTTATTTCTGGGATCGATCAAGAAAAGCAAATGACCGATACTGGCCAGAGAAGCTTTCGACAGAGACGAAACATAATCGACCCTTTCTTCAGGTGATTTGTCTCGTTCTCTAAGGATGTCTATTGAAAACTCCATCTCTTCATAAGAGAGAGAGCTCAGATCGGGAATCCGTTTTCTTACCTTTGCAATTGCTGCACTACTCACAGGGTTCTTCTTAAGGTGACTAGACAGTCTTTCGATGTGTTCCTTTCTTTTGCTATAATAAGTATAGAAGCCCTGAGAAGAGGCCGACTGTTTGAGTCTACTCAAAACATCTGTAATCATCACTATTCTCCATTCTACGACAGCTTTCAGCCATAAGTAAGTCTTTGACACGCTTTCCTCTCTATGATATAATGAGTTTTGTGCAAATTACAACATGAAGAGGTGAAGCCCCGATGAAAAAAGAAATGCACCCTGAGATGAAGCTGATTACCGTAAAGTGTACCTGTGGCGCAGAACACAAATTCTTCTCGACAAAGGACAACATAAAGATTGACCTTTGTTCCAGCTGCCACCCCTTCTTCCGTGGAGATGCATCTTCAATGATTCTCGACACTGAAGGAAGAGTACAGAAGTTCAGAAACAAATACGGAGACAATTACTGAGTCTGCGCTCTGCGCTCTCTCAAGTATATAGTCAATTGGAGGTTAGTCATGTGAGTGTGAAAGTGGGTACCGTTGTTGAGGGAAGTGTAACTTCTGTCAAGAAATTCGGAGCGTACGTAAATCTTGAAAGCGGTGAGGAAGGGTTCATTCATATTTCCAAAGTGGCAAGAGAGTACGTGAAGAACATTGAAGACTATCTCAAAGTCGGTCAGAAAGTGGAAGCAAAGGTTCTTGGGACGACGAAGGACGGAAAGTGGGAACTGTCAATCAAAGATCTCAAGGCCAAGGGTTCAGAAGAAGGAACGACAAGTCAGGACTTCGAAAAGAAATTGGCCAAGTTCATGAGAGATAGCGGCGAGAAGATATCTGCCTTTAAGAGAAGACTCGACAAGAAAAGAGGTATCCGTAAAAGGCCATAATGCAGAATAGTCCAACAGATATAAAAAGGGAGCAGTGCTCCCTTTTTTGTTTGGCATACCGACCAGTAACAATGAGCAAGAGCACAATAAAAGAGCAAGATCGTTCCTAACAAGGTATAATTGGACATAACACCAGAATTTAGGAGGGTATATTGATGTACTTCCTTGAAAAGGTTATGGCGGTACCGAGACTGCCGGAAAAACTGAATAGACTCGAAGAGATTGCGAGAAACCTTTGGTGGAGCTGGAATTACCCTGCTCAGCAAATGTTCAGATACATGGATCCTGAGATGTGGTATCAGGAGAAGAGAAGTCCGGTGCGTTTGCTTCGTAGGGTCAGCCAGAACAGGCTTTATGAACTCTCTGAAGACAAAGACTTCGCGGAAATGTACGAAAGCGTAGTAAGGCAATTCGATGAGTATATTGCTGGAAAGGACACCTGGCTTGAAAGGGCCCATGGTGAGCGAAAGAATCAGTGTATAGCGTACTTCTGTGCGGAGTATGGCTTTCATGAATCCTTTCCAATCTATTCGGGCGGCCTTGGAATCCTAGCCGGTGATCATCTTAAGACAGCAAGCGATCTAGGACTTAACTTCGTCGCAGTCGGCCTTCTGTACAGGAATGGATACTTCGAGCAGATGATAGATGAATCTGGATGGCAGCAGAATATGTATCATTCCTATGAGTTTGAAGACTTCCCGG
The DNA here is from genome assembly GCF_002752635.1 of Mesotoga sp. Brook.08.105.5.1. Taxonomy (NCBI): domain Bacteria; kingdom Thermotogati; phylum Thermotogota; class Thermotogae; order Kosmotogales; family Kosmotogaceae; genus Mesotoga; species Mesotoga sp. Brook.08.105.5.1. Next base: position 273,799 of record NZ_AYTW01000005.1, on the reverse strand, counting down.
TAATTCCTGCGCTGGACGCTTCCGGTGATGAAGTATTCGTGAATGTTGATTTTCCCGAAAGAAAAGTATGGGCTAAGATATGGAAGGCAGCCATAGGCAGAACGTCGCTTTATCTTCTCGACACCGATATCCCTCAGAACGAGCCCGATGATAGAAAGATCACGGCTACTCTGTATGGTGGAGATCGCGAGATGAGAATAAAGCAGGAAATACTGTTAGGCATCGGTGGAGTTAGAGCCCTGAGAATGCTCGGATACTCTCCAAAAGTCTGGCATATGAATGAGGGTCACGCCGCCTTTTTGTCGGTCGAAAGAATAAGAGAGCTCGTCCAGAAAGACTCAATGGATTTCTCGACGGCTTCTATGATTGTCAAGACGAGCAGTGTCTTCACAACTCACACACCGGTCCCTGCAGGCAATGATACGTTCAGTCTTGACATGATTGACAAGTACTTCCGGGACTTCTGGAGCAAAATGAAGACCGAAAGAGACGAATTCATAGATCTAGGGATTGAAAAGCTTCCTGGCGGGGGCCAACATTTCAGCATGACCGTTCTAGCGTTGAGATTGTCTGCGCTCGCCAATGGCGTAAGCAAGCTACACGGAAGAGTGAGCAGAAACCTGTGGAACCACATATATCCGGATTTGCCCGCAGTTGAGGTTCCAATAACCCACGTGACGAACGGTGTCCATATCTGGACGTGGCTCAATCCTAACCTCGTCGAGTTGCTCGACAAGTACCTGCCTGAAGGCTGGCATGAAAAGGTATACGACCCAGAGGTGTGGGAAGGGGTCGATAGCATTCCCGAAAAAGAGATTTGGGAGCTTCACATGTCCCTCAAGTCAAGGGCAAGAGGATTTCTTCAGGGCAGGCTTAAGAAACAGAGAATGAGACTAGGAGAGACGATAGAAGATCTTCTGGAAGTAGAGGAAGCCCTTCCCGAAAATGTGCTCACAGTTGGTTTTGCCAGGAGATTTGCTACATACAAGCGCGCAACTCTTATCTTTAAGGACATCAACAGATTGAAATCAATAATCACTAACTCTGAAAGACCTGTCCAGTTTGTCTTTGCCGGAAAGGCCCATCCTGCAGACGATCCCGGCAAGGAGCTTATAAGAAAGCTTTATGAGATTTCCAGAACCCCCGAGTTCAAGAGCAGAGTAATCATCGTCGAGAACTACGACATGAATATCGCAAGGCATCTTGTCAGCGGGGTTGACATTTGGCTCAATACGCCGAGGAGACCGCACGAAGCCAGCGGAACGAGCGGTGAGAAGGCCGGCATGAACGGCGTTTTAAATTTCAGCGTACTCGATGGCTGGTGGGTTGAAGGCTTCAACGGGGAAAACGGCTGGGCCATAGGAGACAACAGAGACTACAAGGACCATGAGCTCCAGGACAGAATAGACTCGGTCTCGATATATAGCACTCTGGAGAAGGAGATAATACCTCTCTATTACTCAAGAGACAAAGACGGTGTTGCAAGACAATGGGCGAAAAGAATGAAGAACTCCATAAAGGAGATTGGGAGTAGATTCAATACTCACAGGATGGTCATTGACTATGCGAACGATCTGTATTTCCCCGCTGCAGATCTTTCTGAAGAGGCTGAAAGAGATGGCTTCAAACTCGCCAAGAGCGCAGCCGTGTGGAAAGACAAGTTCAGTTCCAGCTGGAACGCCATAAGGATCAAACCTAACGTGCAGGGAGAATCCTCAGCCAAGTCAGTGAAGGTAGGTCAGGAGATATCTCTATCGGCAAATATCTATCTGGGCACACTCGATCCCTCTGAAGTTCTCGTCGAGATCTTCGTAGCAAAGATGAACGAAGAAGGAGAGCTGGACAGTTTCAGTCTGTACCCTATGAAGCTCGTTAAGGAAGACGTTCATGGAGAATACGTTTACGGAGGAAAGTTCACAGTATCCGAAGAGGGCGATCTGGCCTATACCGTAAGGGTAATTCCAAACCCTGACAAGCTGCCTGACAGATACTTCATACCTGCTGCGAAATGGATTGTATGAAAAAACCCGCCGCCTTTAAGGCGGGTTTTTAATTATTCATAGAGAAATCTGTCAAAGTTCTCTCGAACTCTCCAGAAGAAATCGCTCCCCATAGCAGCGACTTGTACAGACCGGGAACGGTCATGATGGCTCTAAGTTCTTCATCAAGGAAGACTCTCTTCCTGGGGTCGTATTCACCGTCCAGAATGGTCTCTGTCGACTCTGAACCCGAAGAAATAATGCCGACAACCGCATTGTAGACTTCGGCAATCTCTGCTTCTCTTAGTCCCAGCTTTTGGAGCTGTTCGTAAATCTCGTGGCTTTCATTTCCCTCAGCTATCATCCTCAAAACAACATTTATATAATCAGGAAACGTCATCGTCTATTCAGGCACCTCCTAGCATTTCTCTCAATTGAAGAGCGTTATGAATTGCCCTACCCATGTAGCAGTTGTTAAAGAACACATAGACGGGCATATCACGTTTATGAAATTCTAGCACATCGAGGGCAAAACTTCTCAGATCAACTTCCGAATAATCGTAGTTGTATCTTTCGCTTCCGCTACTTCTGAACCAGTTCGAGTTTCTGCCGTGGAACCTGAAATAAGCACCTTTGGCACCGGCGCTGGGGATATAAGGAAACAACTCGCCGATAGATGGTTCATCGACCGTGACGGGTATTCCGCCAATCCTCTCCAGAGCTTCAAAAGTGGCCTTGTTCGCCCAACTATCGTGTCTGAACTCGAAAGCGAGAAGATTACTCTCTGGATCGAAAGAGTCGGCAACCTCTTCAAGATACATCACGTTTCCTTCATTGAATTTGAAAGACCACGGGAACTGAAAGAGAGTCGGACCCAATTTGCCCTCTTCTCTCATTGGAAGTAAAGCACTAAAGAACTCACTTGAGACTTCCCTTAGGCCCCTTGAATCACCCTTCCATAATTCATGAGTCACCCGGCCAGGCGCCTTCACAGAAAAAGTCATCTCCCCTGGAATCTTCCGTAAAATGCCTGTTATCGTCTTCAGCGATGGCATCCTGTAGTATGTGAAATTCAGTTCAACAGAATTGAACTTCCAGACAGAGTGATAATACCTGAGCATCTGGGAAGAGCTTATTCCTTCGGGGTAAGCAGTTCCTACCCAGTCGGGAAATGAGTATCCGCTCGTTCCCAAGTAGATCACTATAGCTCCTCTATTATGTATACAGGATCGTTGTTGTTAATTATTGCAGCGTTGGCCTCGTCAACATCGACATGGAATTCAAGCGCATAGCTGGAATGTACTCTGACTAGAACATCGTCGAAGATTACCCTTCTAGTCCCTGCACCTTCCGCGTAAACCATAACGATATCCTTGTCTTTCACACCATAGACTTCTGCATCCTCAGGAGTCATGTGTATGTGTCTTTTTGCCAGCATCACTCCTGAGTTCAGTACAACCGTTCCCTTTGGTCCTACAATCGTGAGACCGGCAGTCCCGGCATGGTCGCCAGAATCCTTTATCGGGGGTTTGATCCCCAGAGAGAAGGCATCGGTTCTGGATACTTCTATTTGTGTTGCCTTTCTTGCAGGCCCCAGTACCCTCACTCCTGTTATTGCTCCCTTTGGACCGACAAGGATCACTTTTTCGTCACATGCAAACTGTCCGGGTTGACCCAGATCCTTTATTGGAGTGAGCTGATGACCACTTCCAAAGAGTCTACCGATGTCTTCCTCACTCAGATGCAAATGCCGATTCGAAACTCCAGCTTTAATCGCAGGTTGCTTAAGCTTCACAAAAACACCTCCAGTTATCTATTTTTCTTGAACTTCTTAGGACCCACGAGTCCTTTTCTCACTTTCAGAGCTACGTTCTTAGGCCTGGTTAGAACTATTGTAAGTGGACCTTTAGCTACGTTTATCCACCCCAGGCCGCATATGTGAAGCTCCTGACCGGTACGAAGCCTGAATTCCTTAGCCTCCCATCTATACTTACCTCTTTTCGATCTATCAAAGGGAGGTCTCAGTATATCGCCGAACCAACTATCCCATTCTTTGGCAGCGGTGTTCGGGTTAGTTTCATGCACCGAGACGCTCTCCGGGACAAAAGTATGAAATATCCCGACTGGATCGCTCTGATTTTTCGCGTCTATCTTCACGAATCCGCCAAGGAAAACCGTTCGAACATCATGAAATTGAAAAGTAGATTTTTTGAGTCTTTTTCTGGCAAGAAGCCTGCTCTGATCCTCGGTACTCATCAAATCCGTCAGCCTGTCGTTCGTGAAAATCCCGGGAGTATCGTAAACAATCACAGCTGAGTTTTTCAGAGTCTTCGAAGCTACCTCTACAGTTGTTCCGGGGAAACGACTCACTATTATCTCTTCTGAACGCATGAGCCCATTCAGAAGAGAGGACTTTCCAACATTAGTCACTCCTATCGAGACAAACTCCTCCGCTGCGGACTTCAGATAGGCGTAAAGCGAATTCAGTCCGTACTTGCCCAGTACAGAGACGGGTCTCACTCTGATCACAGGCTCTTTGATAATGTCCGACGCCCACTCCCTTATCTCTTCAACCTTCACCTCTTTGGGAAGGAGATCTATCTTGTTTAAAACATAGTGAACGGAATGGTTCTTGAGTAGTTGAGAAATATCCTTCCTGTAGGTGCCGTCAAAATCGGAGATATCGATTACGTAAATCACTTCTCGCGCAAGCTTCAGGTACTCTTTAAGGTTATCGAGTGTATGTGACACGGAATCGTTCTCAGGCAAAGAACTATAGTGCTTTATCAAGAAACACCTTCGGCACATTATCTCCTTGCCAGCCTGGAGCCTTGATTCCAAAACCGATTCAGGTAGGTATCCCAGTTCTTCCGGGTCTTCATGCTGTAGTTCCACACCACATCCGCTACATCTCATCTATCAAGCGCCTCCACCTCTGGATGCTTTTTCATTTTGCTTAGAAGAAGACCTTCAACCATTCTTACAAGCTTCGTCCAGAAGAATTCTCTCTCCGAAATAGGTTCGACCTTTATTGTGTACGCCCCTAGAAGATTACCCATAATCATATCTGTGAAGAGCTGGTCTCCCACTACCACTGTCTTGAATGATGGAATATCAGAGTCCTTAAGCACTCGTTTGGCTTTGAATGTCAGAGGCTTTCTAGCTCGGCTGATTACCCTTATTGAATCCAGCTCATCATTGATTCTGCCGAGCCTGCCCGGCTTGCCATTTGAAATTAGAACGACCTCCATACCCAGTCTTTCCACTCTGCTGAGAAGCAACCGTTTCTCCTTCGAGACCGAGCTTGCTCCCCAGGGCTCAAGGGTATTGTCGAAATCGAAGATCACAAGTTTATAACCGGACTCCTTCAACGCATCAAAATCAATGTCCATAACGCCTTCGGCAAACAAATGAGGCGTGGCCAGCCTTCCCGTTCTGAAGATCCAGCCAATACTGAAGAAGAAGACAAAATAAGCTGCAATCGTCATCTTCCCCAGAAGCCTCTTATACCACTTCTGGCTAATATCGACCAGTGGTGCCACCAAGATCGAATACATCCCCATTCTGTTCCCCGCAATAATATCTGTGAAGAAAAGGTCTCCTATTATTACCGTCTTCTCAGGCCGCGACTTCATATCGCTCAGAACCTTCCGGAGTTCCTTGGTACCGGGCTTTCTCATCGAGTGATAAATCCTGAGTTTTTCTCCAAAGAGGTCTCTTAGGTTCCTCACTCTGGATTGCGGACCGTTTGTGACAACAGCGACCTTCATCCCGGCAGCTATGAGATCGTCGATTACCGACTTATTCCTCATATCGAATGGCTCTCTCCAGACTGCTATCGTGTTGTCGTAGTCAAAGAGAATGGTGTTGTAACCTAGCCTCCGGAGCTTGTCGTAGTCTATCTTCCTCACATTCTCGGCTTTGTCGTTTGGTACGGCACTATCAAGTATGTCCAGGATTCGCACGAATCTCCACCACTTCCAAATCTATCCGCTTCTTGATACTCTGAAGGAAACTCTTGAGTTCCTCCAGCAGACCAGCAGGAACGATGATTTTGAGTAGACCTTCATCTGTAACATGCCTTATATTCATCAGATTGTCTTCTGCTTCTGCAATATAACACAATACGTGGATGTCTTCCGGCCTGATCCTAATAAAGAGATCATACTCCAGTGCTTCATTCATCCGACAACCTCACAGCAGCTCGGCAGCCAGACTCGCCAGTTCAGAGCGCTCACCCTTTGTTAGGGTCACGTGGCCCGCAAGCGATTTGTTTGTAAGCCTTGAGGCGGAGTAGGTCAACCCATTACTGTATGCATCAAGGTATGAATTATCAATCTGATAGGGGTCGCCGATCACGACTATCTTCGTGTTTTCGCCCACCCTCGTAATAATCGTCTTGATTTCGTGAGGCGAAAGATTCTGGGCCTCATCGATGATGAAGTATTGATTGGGAATGGACCTCCCCCTAATGTAACTTAAAACCTCTACCTGAAGTTGCTCTCCCTTCTTCATGAAGGCATTCAGGTCCATGTGGCGGTTGTTGAACAACATATAGAGATTGTCGTATATGGGAGTCATCCACGGGTTGATCTTCTCTTCCATCGAACCGGGAAGATAGCCGATGTCCTGGCCCATTGGAATGATCGGCCTTGCCACCAGGAGCCTCTCGTACTTCTTCTCATCCACTACTTTTCTCAACCCGCAGGCAAGAGAGATTAGAGTCTTTCCGGTGCCAGCCATTCCAGGTATGAACACGACCCTTACGCTATCGTCCAACAGAAGCTCCATTGCCATCATCTGCTCGCGGTTTCTCGGTTTTATGCCCCAACTGCCAGACTCCATCGATACTTCAAGAGGAACTATCTTCTTCCCGTCCGGTACAACTCTTCCGAAAATCTCTCGTCCAAAATCGACAAACTCATTCGCCCCGACAGGTTCTGGCAGTCTTCCAGTTGAGAGCTCGTCCTTATTTATGAATTCATCCCTGAGAGAAGCATCATCTACTGTCGTTATGCCTGAAAGCTTGTCGTCGATCTCTACCTTGTCATGCAAATAGTCTTCTGCTTTAAGTCCCATAATATCTGCCTTTACTCGCATGTTTATGTCTTTGCTGACTAAAATGACAGGTAGTTTCTCTACGAGATTAAGCTCCATCATGTAAAGCAGAATGGCGTTGTCTTTGTAGTCGTTTGCAGCAAAAGGCGGCAGCTTGCTCTTGAATTCGTTGAACACTGCAATACGCAGTGTACCTCCTGATTCAAGCCTTATCCCCTCTGTGAGTCTCCCTTTTGATCTTAAGGAATCGAGAAACCTGTTAACCTTCCTTGCATTCTGACCGACAGAACCTGAGTTCTTCTTCAATTTATCTATCTCTTCCAGAACGGGAAAGGGAATAATAATGTTATTGTCCTCGAAATTAATAAAGCAATACGGATCGTGAACCAGAACGTTGGTGTCGAGAATGAAATCCTTGATCAAACCTAACCCCTCCACTTCTTTTCATACTTGATCATTTCGAATACTCCGCCCAGTCTCCTAGCCAAGGCAAGGAAGACCTTCGCCGTTACCCTCGCATCGTCCATAGCTCTGTGAGTAGGAACATCTCTTATCTTCAATCTCTTGGCAATATTGGTGAGGCTGTATGGACCTTCGAAAAAAACCTCATGAGCGATGTCAATCGTGTCTATATAGTTGTTTACGAGTGGCAGCACTCCCGTTTCCTTCGATGCGATATCGAAGAAAGTCATGTCGTTCACGATGTTGTGCCCCACGAGTGTCGCCCCACCAACATAGTCGCGAAATCTTGGAAAGACCTCTGCCATAGTGGGCTCTTCCGACACATCTTCGTTCTTCAGTCCATGAATCCCTGTTATTTGCGCCGGTATCTTAACAAGTGGATTCACAAGAGACTGGAATGAGAGATTGTGCAGGATTTTGTTCCCATACACCGGGATTGCCGCTATTTCAAGAATTCTATCACCAGAGAGCGGACTGGACCCGGTGGTCTCTGTGTCAATGACTAAGTAGATCTTCTTCATTTCAAACCCTCCGTGAAAATTCTACCATGAGAACTGCTTACACTCCTGACCACTTGTTTACTATACAATTGAGTGAGGTGATCCAATTGAAAGAGCTATCAGTAACTGTAAATCATGATCTGGGCAGTGAGAACGCCAAGAAGAAGTTAATGAGAAGAATCGAAGAGCTTAAGAGTGATTATGAAGGGAAGTTCACTCTGGACTCGTCCTGGAAAGATGATTTTCTCGAGTTTCATCTGAAAGCGGCAGGGATTAAGACCGATGGCTATTTGAATGTCACTGAAAGAGAAGTATCTGTTAGTGGAACTCTTCCCGTTTCTCTAGCCGTATTCAGAGGGAAGATCGAAAAGACATTGAAGGCAGAACTTGAGAAGCTTCTAAGTGACGGTGACTGAGAATTGCCGATAGATCTTCACAATCATAGCTTGTTTTCTCCAGACAGCGCCACGCCTATAGAAGAGATCGTGAAAGAAGCCACTCGAAAAGGCTTGAAAGTGATAGGCATCTCCGATCATGACGATCTCGACTCTTCTTTCCCATTCAGCTTCAGGCTCAAGGATCCGGAGGGCTATCTGGAGAGTCTCTCCAGCCTAAAAGAGAAGTCGAACATAAAGGTTCTATCCGGACTTGAAGTAGGTCTCCAGTCATGCGCTAAGATACCGCCTGATGGAGACTTCGATTACTTCATCTATTCGGTACATGGAGTACCGGGAGTAATTGATCTTTCGGTAGAGAACCTTTGGACGCTCTACCTGGAAGAGGCTATCGAGGCGATTTCGGAAATAGAGAGGCCAGGCTTCTTCGGTCACATAGATTTTCTGAGAAGGTATATTCCAGGTCATAGACCTCTTGATAATCGAATTCTTCTGGACGAATTACTGAAAAGGCTTATTCGAGTTGGAATCGGAATAGAGATTAACACATCCGGCTGGCGGTACCCGTACAAAGAACCGAGCCCGCAGCGCTGGATCGTGGAGAGGTATGTTTCTCTTGGGGGAAGGGTCATAACTGCCGGGTCGGATTCTCACCGCAAGGAAGACGTTGGCAGCTACATACACGACGCCGTCTCTTTGCTAAAGGAGATTGGCGTAGAAGAGATCTTCTACTGTGAAAGGATGGAGTATGTTCCCATCCAGCTCCAGGAGATCTAGAGACTAACTTTCTCTTCCTCTCAGCAGATTCTTGAATTTCATTAAGTTACCAAGCCCGAGAATTCTTATAAATAGAAAGTACACTGCGGTCCCTGCAGTCAGAGTTATCAACGTTGAAATAGATCCCGTTCCAAAGACTGCCTTCCCAAAAAACATTAGTCCGGACATGACAAGAGAAGCAACGATGATTTTCAGCATGGCCGTAACCTTCGCCTTTTCATATCCGGTCCATCTGAGGAGTGCTGCCGATACGATGACTGTACCGACAATTCCCGCAATACTTGTCGCTAATGCCACACCCAAAGGTCCTATTGTAAAACCGAGCAATATATCGAGAACCACATTCACACCAACCATGATCGCAGAGATTATTGTGGGCGTCCTGGGGCTCTTCCTTGCATAATATGCCCTTGATAGAACACCGTAAGATCCATAGAAAGGTAGTCCCAGAGTGTACCCGTAAAGGAGGGTTGTGGTTAAGGCCGTATCTGCAGGAGTGAACGAACCTCTCTCAAACAGAATACGGACAATCCCTTCGCCGAGAACAAGAAGTCCCAGTGTTGAGGGGATAATCAAAAAGGCGAGAACGGTTAACGCGTCCCATAGAGAACTCCTGAATTTCTCCTTAGAACCTTCTCCGGTAAGTTTTGAAAGTTTCGGAAGCGCTACCGTGGCCACCGCGATTGCGAAGACGCCTAGAGGAAGCTGATAGAGCCGCTGGGCGTATCCAAGACTCGATACGGCTCCCCTCCCAAGCTCAGTTGACACTCTAATATCGACAAAGGAGTTGATTTCGTTGATCGCCGGGGAAATCGCAGAAAAAAGGAACAGGAGCAGGAACTCCCTGACATCGCTTTTGTTGTAGCCCGGCCTGAAGACAAAGCCCCTTGATCTTGCGGAGAGAGCGACCACGCCGAGCTGGATGACTCCTCCGACAAGAAATCCGATTGTAGGACCGACAATTGGAGTTGAGAACCTTCCTGAAAGCAAAATTCCAGCGATCGTCGAGAGATTTATGAACATTGGTGAGACTGCCGCAATGAAAAAGGCATCGAGACTGTTGAGAACACCGCAGTAGACTGCCCAAAGAGATACTAGTACAATAAACGGAAAGGAGATCCTTATAAGTTGAGAGGTCAGTTCAAGTGCTGATTGATCGAAGCCTCCGGCAAAGGCTGAGGCAACCCCGTCAGAGAATAAGCTTCCCGCTGCTGAAATCGAGCCCGAGACAATAACTACGAATATGAGAACGGTAGAAGCGAACATAAAAGCTCTCTCTCTCGAGCTCTTCAGCTTCTCGTTGAATACTGGAACGAAAGCCATCGTCATCGCTCCATCTGCAAAGATCTTTCTGAGAAAGAAGGGAATCATGATCGCAACTAAATATGCGTCGTACTGAGCCGACGTGCCGAAATAGCTGGCAAAAAGGGAGTCTCTGACGAGACCCGTAATTCTTGATAACAACGTTGCTATTGCAAAAAGAGCCGTGCTTCTGACCGTGCTAGCCGTCATAGAAACCTCCAGAGAAGATTATAATACATGGTCGAAGGATTGGATAGGAGAGAAGTCTCAGATGTCCAGTCACGAGCGAAGTTGATAACTATGATATACTGAGCATGGCTATTACGAATGATCCTAAGGAGGGAAAGCCCCAAGGCTGCTAAATATGAAAAAGGTAGCTCTGATATTCGGAACCAGACCGGAGGCAGTGAAGATGGCTCCTGTCTATCTGGCGCTGAAGAATTCCTCTCTTAGGCCTGTTGTAATTGCTACGGCCCAGCACAGAGAGATGCTCGATCAGGTTCTCTCACTCTTCGGCATAGAACCCGACTTTGATCTGAATATCATGCAACAAAGGCAGTCTCTTTCGGGCCTTACTTCCAGACTGATCGAAAAACTCGACGAGATATATTTGCAGAACAAGTTTGATGCAACGCTCGTTCAGGGTGATACCACATCTACTTTCACGGGCGCTCTGGTATCTTTCTATCATAAGATCCCAGTTGGTCATGTTGAAGCGGGGCTGAGGACCGCCAACGTTTACGATCCCTTTCCTGAAGAAGTCAACAGAAGGCTCAACGGAGTCATTTCAACGTACCACTATCCTCCAACTGAGAAATCAAAGCTTAACCTGCTTAAAGAAGGAGTGCCTGAAGAAAACATGCTTGTTACAGGCAATACTGTCATCGATGCCCTGCTGTGGGTAACAAGCAACAAGTCCAGGCTTACTTCGAGCTTCAGAGAAGCGCTTGGTGTGGAGGGTGATGACTACATTCTAGTAACCATGCACAGAAGGGAAAACTGGGGAAGACCGATGCAGGAAGTTATGAAAGCAATAAAGGATGTCCTCAACGAGTTCCCCCGGATGAAAGTTGTCTTTCCGGTTCATCTCAATCCTGCCGTCAGAGAAGTCGTCTATCCGGAGCTTGAAGAACACGACAGGGTAGTCTTGACTGATCCGCTCGATTACCTTCCCTTCATTTCTTTGATGGAGAAATCAAAGCTCATACTCACGGACTCTGGCGGAATCCAGGAAGAGGCCCCTGCTCTTGGAAAGCCGACATTGGTACTGAGGCGCACGACGGAGAGACCAGAAGCGATCGAAGCAGGTACTGCCAAGCTTGTAGGAACAAGTAGAGAAGCCGTCTTCATGGAGACAATGAGACTTCTCAGCGATTCACGGGAATATGAGCGTATGGCGAAGGCAAGAAATCCGTTCGGAGATGGTACCGCGTCAAAAAGGATCTCTGATCACCTCTGTAAAAACCTGTAGATCCATTTACCGACTGCTAATCCTCGCTTGCTTTCATCTTGAGCTCCCAGAAGTATTCGTACAGCTCCGAAAGTGAAGAGAATTTTATCTTCAGATGATCAACTAACGCTGAAGTCATTAGAGTGTCGTCTATCTCCCGGTTGGCAGCGATGTAGAAGTCTCTATATTGAAACCATTCTAGCAGCTCTATGGTATTGCGTCAAAAAGGATCTCTGATCACCTCTGTAAAAACCTGTAGATCCATTTACCGACTGCTAATCCTCGCTTGCTTTCATCTTAAGCTCCCAGAAGTATTCGTACAGCTCCGAAAGTGAAGAGAATTTTATCTTCAGATGATCAACTAAGGCTGAAGTCATTAGAATGTCGTCTATCTCCCGGTTGGCAGCGATGTAGAAGTCTCTATATTGAAACCATTCGAGCAGCTCTTCGGACACTCCTTCTCTCTTCCGTCTTCTCTTGTACTTCTCTCCGAAAACCGAGAAATCGCTCTCTCTCAGAATACGAGTCTTTTCTGTAAACCTCGATGGATTCTTCGCTATTTCTTCATGGATCTTACTCATAGTCTCTCGAGATGGGAAGTAGAATCCCATACCGTAACGGTATCTGTCGGGAAAGAGCTCAAAAAAGTATCCGGGAGAGTCCTTCCAGTCGGGCCCTGGCACCCTGAAAGTGAACCACATATTGGTTCTGTAGGGAGGCTTTCCCTTGTTGCGCCTTGCATCCCGACTTATTCTGCTTATGGTCTTTCCAACCTGAGGTCTCACTTCCATAAAGGGATCAAGCCTTTCCATGAAGGGCGCAAGTTCACTTACAAGTGCCTTGAAGGGTTCAAGCAAGCACACGCGATACCGATCACGGTTTTTATCCATCCAGGAACGGTTGTTGTTCATCCCGAGATCCATGAGAAATGAAATAGTCTCACCTGAAAATCCCATGAACTGTCTTTCGCTCATCTCGCCTCCGCAATCGAGTGGGAAACGTAACTACCTTTCTCACAGTAGAATACCTCTTTAACTCCAAGCTTACATAGAAGAGAAACGGCCTGTGAATTGTAGCTCCCCACCTGATATGCTCTATGAGAGTCAGAACCTATAGTCAGTAGACGTCCTCCGAGTTCGAGGTATCTCTCTATCACCCATGATTGAGGGGTAGGGTCTCCGATTCCGTACATCCAGCCCGAAGTATTGACTTCAAGCCCCACATGACAGGATACCAGCTTCATAAGCAGCTGATCCATCTGCGGTCCGGATCTAGGAGGCTTTGCGTAAGGAATATGCCTTCTGAGGAAATCGAGATGGCCAAGAAAACCCGGTTTCTCGATCAAATCAACTGCTAGAGTCGCCTCGCGAAGGTAGATATCCCAAGGGTCTTCAAGAGTCTTCAGATCTGGCCTTCCCGGAACCGTGTGGACTGAGTAGATGAAGAAATCCATCTCCTCAAAAGGCAAGAGAATACCCTGGGACTGAAGACCCAGTTCAAGCCCGGCAAGTATCTTGATGGGAAACTTCCCCTCAAAGCTCTTGATCTCCTTCAGATAGCCCCCCGTTTCTTCGGGCTGCAAGCAGACTTCCTGAGAGACGTAAGGGTCGAAGTGATCTGATATGCCGACGACATGAAGCCCTTTGAGTGAAGCCGACTGAATAACTTCCTCGACCGTATTCCTTCCGTCTGAAAAAATTGTATGATTGTGAATATCTATCATCATAAGGCTCCGCAATCTATACTAGCATATTAATCAGAAAGCAATTGTACAGCCGCTCTCTTTTCTCTGTCGGTTATATGCAAATATATACTAGTTGTAGAAAGATTAGCATGGCCAAGTAATTCCTGTACTGTTTTTATGCTTGCTCCTTTTTGTAGAAGTTGTGTAGCAAAACTATGTCTGAATATATGCGGAGTTACTCGTTTCTCTGGATATACAAGTTTTATTTGTGTATTCAGTACTTTTGGAATAACGTTCCTCGCCATCGGCTCCCCACGGGTCCCGATAAAGACATGATCCTCATACTCGCTGAGGGGGAAATCCTTCCTTATCTGGAGGTAATCCTTAATTATGGCAAGGACCTGATCGTTCAGAGGAACCTCCCTGTCTCTATTTCCCTTTCCGCTCAGTATTCTTACAGCTGGCGAATTACCCATCCTAAGATCACCGAGTCTTAGTTTGCATACTTCGCTGACTCTCAGTCCACAGAAGTACATCACCGCCACAATAGCCTTGTTTCTCTTGCCAAGATTGGTTTCCTTGAAAGACGATATGATCTTCATTACCTCATCATGACTTATGTAGTCGGGGATCCTGCGTCTCGTCTTAGGGTTCTTTATGAGCTCCGTAGGGACCTTGCCAACCGTACCGCTTATATAAAGAAATGTATAGAATGACCTAATAGTTGAGAGGTTCCTCGAGACGGTAGTTGCTGAAGGCCTCTTCCTGGAGTACTTCCCCTGAGAATACTCCTTCACGAAAAGTTCGATGTCTCTTCTCTTCACCTCTTTAAAATCGGTATTATGACTCTCTAGAAACAACTGAAAGTGGTGAAGATCCGAAAGATATGCTGCGATAGTATTGAATGACATATTCCTAACATATTCCATATTGTCCTTGAATCTCTCGACGGCTTCGACAAACTCCATACATACCCCCAAATTGTCATACATTATGAGTCATAATAGTCATTATGACTCATATATTGTATTATAACACAGCCCATTCTCTATACCGTGTTCTGTAAGTCTTATCAAATGCGCATTATAGAATTACATCTCGTATATTGCCCTGTAACGCATTTTTTTGACAGGATGCATCTTGTACTATCCAAACAGCAAGAAACGAGCGCTATGAGCCGTTTAACGAGCATTTGTCTGTAATGCTCTCTCAAAGCGCGCTCTGATTTCCGATATTATAGCTCTGTATTTATCTGCAAGTCTATACCTCTTTCCCTCTCGCACCACAAGCTCTTCCTTGATTCCCGAGTAGTGTTTTGAAAGAGCTCCCATTATAGCGCCCAACGCCATTGGTCCTTTGACCAGTTCGCTCTCGTTCATCTCCAGAAACTCGTTTATTTTCCCCACCAGATCGTCTCCGACCATCGGAGAATCGAGCAAGGAGAACAACATGCCAACTGTAGGAAGTTTCAATCTGTTCATAATGAAGTCTTCCAGTTCCTCTTTTGTCCACTCCTTCTGAAGAGAGACTTGCGGCTTTCGAGCGAGTTCCTTTTTGAAGGCAAGAAGCATCAGCTCCATAAACGAAGATATCCTTTTGTCGTAGTCATCGTCAGTTACAAGAATCGAGGCTACCGAACTTACAGGAAGCTCAATCTGCTCTATCATCGCGAACAACATTCCCAGGCGTCCCACAGTCACGAAGGGCCTACCCAGGTCGATAGCCTCAGGCAGTATGAGCAGCGCATTTCTGGCTACACCCTTTGCTTCTTCGAAGCTGGCGCAGATGATGGCGGCTACTCTTATCTGTATATCCTCCCCGACCTTCCAGATACCCGTGATCTTCTCTCTGCCTGAGTATTTGACGTAATCCACAGAAAAGCCGGAGATCTCGGCCAGTCTGTTGACCAGATCTGCAAACGCTCTCCCAAGACTCTCAGAATCGCCTTTGAATGTGGGGTAGGCTTCCAGCAGCCCGTCAATATCACTAATTACCATCTCCGGTGTCTTGTATTTCGAAAGGAACTCTCTAATGAACCTGCTCCTACTTGAATGCTCTCCACCTTCATCACTGAGCTTGCCAAGTATCCTCACAACATCGACAGATGCAATCTGTGCTGGCATAGTATCACCTCTTACATTATACTAACACAAAAACAATCACGAGTTACATTGTTTATATATACATGTTCTAAATTTGTATGCAAATATATACTACTTATAGAGAGCTGTATATTGCTATACTTTATTACATAAATCAAACGTTGCAAGGCACTATTAACAACGCGTATACGGTATTATACTAGCATATCGACTACAATGTTATATTTACTAGCTAATCGTTGTATATCCGAATACGAAAAGAATGGACTAGCTCCAGGTCTGGCAACAACCATAGATGCAAGCAAATTTCCTGTCTTCAAGCATTCTGTTTCCGTCCTACCGGAAAGATATGCATGCAAGAATCCTGCGTTGAAAGAGTCTCCCGCTCCCGTTGTATCTACTACCTCTGTGGGAAAGGCGTCTACGCGTTTCCCGTCACTGATCTTTGCTCCCTCCGCTCCAAGAGTAACCACAACAACTTTTGGCTCAGTCTTCAAAAAGCCTCTAAGATGTAGCCATTCGCTCTTGTTAACAAGAAGCACTTCGCATTGCGCAGCAAGATCAGCAACTTCTGCACCTCTTTCAAAGGTCACTATCCCTCCCGGGTTATAAGAAAACCTCGGCTCACGGATCTCCTTCAAGAGATTGATAACTTGATCGGGGGCTATCCCCCCAAAATGGTAGAAGTCAGAGGATACATCAACAGGATAATTGACTTCATTAACACCCCTGTATGTGAACAGGTGTCTTTGGCCGTCTGTAGAAACTGCGGAGAAACAGAATCCCGTCTTTCCTTCTATTCGAGCTAGATACCGAATATCCACCCCTTCTCTTGTCAAAGCCTCTATTGCCATGTCGCCGAACCGATCAGTCCCCACTGCACCCTGCAAAAACACGTTCTTTCTCAACCTACTCAACATGATTGCCGTGTTTGCCGCACTTCCTCCGATAGTGAACATCATTTCCTTAATCCTGTTCTCTTCAACATTTTTACTTTCGTTGATGAAGGCGCTGAGATCTATATTCACATTGCCAACCACAGATAATCTCATATTCTAACCTCAACTCTTTAGGTAATTTTGGCTTTTGCTTCCTTTCACGATTATAATTGTTTATGAGCGTACAAAAAAATGACGTGGGAGGGTTCGCCTATGCTTTCATTTCCAGACGGGTTCATATGGGGTGTCGCAACGGCCGGTCATCAAATAGAAGGAAGCAATGTCTTTTCTGATTGGTACAAATGGGAACATCAGGGAAAGGTCAAGAATGGCGACACTTCCGACATAGCTTGTGGTAGCTGGGAGAATCTCGACAGGGATCTGGAGGCTGTTAAGGCTTTGGGTGTAAAGGCCTACAGATTCTCGGTTGAGTGGGCGAGAATTGAACCAAAAATCAACAGATTTGATGACAGTGTACTAGAGAGATACAGAGATTTCTCCAAGGCGCTTACTGAGAACGGAATCCAGCCCATTCTTACTCTCAACCATTTCGTTCTTCCTCAATGGTTCTCGGAGATGGGAGGCTGGGAGAATAAGGAGAACCTGCGTTACTTTCGTCGTTTCGTCTCGAGAATCGTCGAGTCTATGGGCGAATTCATTCACTACTGGGTCACTGTGAACGAACCGAACGTCTACGCAGTCATGGGCTATTTGACGGGAGAATGGCCGCCGGAAGTCAAGGATATGGGAAGGGCTATGAAAGTCCTCGCTAATCTTCTCTATGTCCACAGCGAGGCATATGACGTAATAAGGGAGTCGAATCCAACGGCGATGGTAGGGGTAGCTGTTAATATGATGCCTTTCTTCCCTCTCAGAAAGTTCCATCCAGGAGACAGGCTGGTAGCAAATTATCTGGACAGAGTCTACAACTACAGTTATCTTGATAGTCTGATGAAGGGCAGTATAGTTAAGCCTCTCGGCGAAGGAGAAGCGGTGCCTGAGATAGAATCAAAGCTCGATTTCCTGGGCATCAATTACTACACGCGAATCTTCGCCAAGTACTCGAAGCCCCTCCCTGAAATCGCAGCGGGTAATGAATTTGAGAAAACGGAAATGGGGTATGAGTTCTTCCCGCAGGGGATTGAAGAGGTTGTTCTGAAGGCATATAAGAGGTATCGACTGCCGATAATGATCACTGAGAATGGAATTGCCGACAAATCGGACGCACGACGATGGGAGTATATCGAGAAAGCTTTGTCAGGACTAAGAAACGCTATGGATAAGGGAGCCCGTGTATTCGGTTATCTGTACTGGTCACTTATGGACAATTTCGAATGGAAAGAAGGCTACTCAATGAAGTTCGGACTCTACGAAACGGTTCAAGAGAGTCTCGAATTAAGGCCTAGAGAGAGCGTTGCAAAATTCAGAGATTTCATCAGGGACAGTCTGAAATAGTACCAACGCAGAAAGCTAAAAGGAGTGTTGCCATAGCGAAATCGCCGATAATTGCTCCATGTGGTATCGAATGCTCTAGATATGCTATCTTCTTCGGACCGAAGAAAAGCTGAGCTATTGGAGAAGCAGAAATGTAGATTCGGCACTAGTTAGATGCAGCGGCTGCCAAGCGGGTGAAGGATCTTACCGCTGGACAGAAAGCTGCAACATTTTTGATTGTTGTGTAGCAAAACGAAGCCTGAGTCACTGTTATGAATGTGCAGAGTTCCCTTGCGATGCCCTTAAAGAACGAGCATCAGCCTATCCACACCACAGATCGGCACTCGGCAGACTCAGGTCGATGAAAGAGAATCTATCAAGAAGACACATCTGATTTTCGATAATAGCTCACGGCAACTACTGAATCAGAACTCCTAGAAGCTCTTCGGTTCCCTGCCGTTTCTCTGAAGAAACTGCAAATACCGGAGGTTTTCCCCAAAAGGTAACTTCCTCGGTTATCGATCTTTTCATCTGGAGCTGGCGATTCTTCGATAGTTTGTCGGCCTTTGTCAGAACCAAGACAAAAGGGATGGAATAGTGCGTAAGCCACTCAAGCATCTGCTCGTCTGCCGGCTGCAACGGGTGCCTTATGTCAACGAGCATAACAACGAGAGAGAGGTCTTCTCTCGATTCGAAATAGTCGGTAATCAGCCTCTGCCACTTCTCTCTTTCCGACATAGAGGCCTTTGCATATCCATAACCGGGCAGATCAACGAAATAGATCTCTCCGTTTACTCCATAGAAATTTATCGATCTTGTCTTTCCAGGAGTCGAACTTGTCTTCGCAAGTTTCCTTCCAAACAAAGCGTTCAACAAAGAAGACTTGCCGACATTTGACCTTCCTGCGAAGGCTATCTCCCTCCTTAATGGAGGGGGATATTCGCCTTTCGTGTATACAGTTCGGACAAGTTCAGCACTCTTCACCATCACCTTGAATCAAAGCCTCCTCTAGTACTTCGCTTATATTCTCAACAAAGACGAATTCCAGTTTCGACTTTATTTCTTCGGGGACTTTATCGAGATCTCTCTTGTTTGCAAGAGGAATCAGAACCTTCTTCATTCTGGCACGGTAAGCTGCCATCAGCTTTTCTTTCAAACCACCAATGGGCAGTACCTTCCCTCTAAGAGTTATCTCCCCAGTCATTGCAATGTCGTTTCTCACTTTTCTTCCGGTGACGGCCGAGACAATCGCCGTCGTGAGAGTAATCCCGGCACTGGGTCCATCCTTGGGAACGGCCCCTTCGGGAACGTGGATATGGAAGTCCTTCTTCTCGAAGATCTCGTTGAACTTCTCATCTCCACAAAGCTTTCTGGCAAGCGACGCCGCGATCTGTGCCGATTCCTTCATAACATCGCCCAGCTGACCTGTTATGATAGTCTTTCCTTTCCCGGAAACGGGCAGGACTTCAATGTACATGATTTCTCCCCCAACCGATGTCCAGGCCAGTCCAGTCACCACGCCGACCTCTGGATGCTTCCTGAAATCACTCTCTTTGAATAGAGGTGCTCCAAGATACTCTCCCAGTTCATTGACACCGACCGAGATTGAATCAGCGCCCTCAGCTATTTTCAGGGTGGCCTTTCTGATGATTTTCGCCAGATTTCTATCGAGTTCCCTAACTCCGGCTTCTCTTGTGTAGTCTCTAATTACGTCTCTTGTTGCGGCCGGTGTTATTTTGAGTCTACCGGCCTTCATGTTGTATTCATCGAGAAGCTTCGGCAATATATGCTCCCTGGCTATGTGATACTTCTCAGACTCCGTATAGCCTGGAATCTCGATAATCTCCATCCTGTCTTTCAGAGCGGCAGGGATCGAATAGAGAACGTTTGCCGTGGTAATGAACAGGACTCTGGAAAGGTCAAAAGGCACTTCCAGAAAATGATCGGTAAAACTGTTGTTCTGCTCGGGATCAAGGACCTCGAGAAGAGCAGAAGCGGGGTCTCCTTGAAAACTGATTCCCATCTTGTCGACTTCATCAAGCACGATTACCGGATTTCTGGTCTTCAGCTTTCTGATCATCTGCATAATCCTGCCCGGAAGCGCTCCTACATAAGTACGTCTGTGGCCCCTTATTTCTGCCTCGTCTCTCATGCCTCCCAACGAGATTCTACCAAACTTCCTTCCCATAGCCTCGGAAACAGACCGACCAAGTGAAGTCTTCCCAACACCCGGAGGCCCAACGAGGCAAAGAATCGGAGTGCGCAGGTTCTTCGAAAACCTCCTGGCCGCCAGGAATTCAAGAATCCTTTCCTTCACATCGTCCAGTCCATAATGATTGTTATCAAGAGTCTTTCTGACGTCCTTGATCACTATCTCATCATCTGTCTCTTTCTGCCAAGGGAGGTTCAACAACCAATCGAGATAGGTTCTCACAACCGTCGCTTCCGGAGAATATGGGGACATCTTTTCCAGTCTCGAGATCTCTTGCTCTGCCTTTTCCTTTACCTCCTGAGGAAGCTCGCCGGACTCGGCCATCTCTTTAAGCTCTTTGATTTCCTCGTCTTCTTCGCCCTCGAGCTCCTCCTGGATCGCTCTCATCTTTTCTCTCAGGTAGTACTCCTTCTGCCCCTGCTCAATCTTCTGTTTAACCCTTTTGTCTAGTTCTTCCTCTAGAGAGAGAATCTCTATCTCTCTCGTTAGTAACTCCATTAGCGTATTGAGACGATCCTTCGCTTCAATTTCCTCGAGAAGACGTTGTTTCTCTTCCAAAGAAAAGGGCACCATTGAGGAAACGAAATCTGCAAACTTGTCTGCATCGGAAGTATCTTCCAGCGCCATTATCGCTTCGTCGGGGAAACGTCTGCTCATCGATACATATCTCAGCGCAAGTTCCTTCACCCTTCGAACCAGCGCCTGAAGCATCTTACTTTTTCTACCCTTGGACTTCAGCTTCTCTGCAACGACGATAAACGTGCTCTCTCCTTCCTCCACTGAAGAGAGCCTGGCTCTTGTCAAGCCTTCAACAAGAATCTTGTAGTTCCCATCGGGCATCTTCATCAGCTGTACTATTCTCGCTATCGTTCCAATCTCGAATAGATCCTCGATCTCGGGTTCTTCTTTAGTAATGTCCCTCTGAGAAACGAGAAATACCATCTGATTGAATTTGCCAATTGACTCCTCCAGCGCCGCCAGAGACTTCTCGCGTCCAACATACAACGGCATAACTGAAGAAGGATATACCAACATGTTTGTTCTCGTCGGTATAACCGGCAGTTTGTCGGGTATCTCAATCTTTCGCTCGCTTCCTACAGCAGCCTTTTCAAGCAACTCAAACTTCTGAGCCATCTATTCACCTTCCTTCATTCTTATCTTGATCTATTCTCTTAACCAAACGATCCAAAATGCTCTTCATTCTGCGGCCGAATGGCTTCAATTTCACGGTTCGCTTGATCTCGTCGAAATGCTCCAGTTCAACTATGAGATAAGGCTCGCAGACATACTTAAAGTAAAGTTTAGGCCATTCTACCGCTAGAACCGTATTGCAATTCATTAGATCGTAGATAGCTAGATCCAGAACCTCTTCTTCACCGGTAATCCTGTACAGATCGACGTGAATGAGAGCGGGATGCACTCTTACCGTTTCGACATCGGCGCTTCCGCCAGTCGAGGATCGGCCGGGATAGAAGTTGACAATGTTGAAAGTCGGACTTCTCACGCTATCCTTATCGATTCCCAACCCGCTGGCCAGCGCCTTTACAAACGTCGTTTTTCCACTGCCCAGATCACCGAATAGAAGGACCGTCTCTCCTCCTTCGAGTGCCTCTCCAAGTTCTTGTGCAAAAGTCTCGAGATTTTTCAGCTCTAGTTCGCCCAGTTCATAGATCTCTTCAACGCCTCTTTCCACCTTTTGTACTCTGCCTCCATTCTATCGCCCGAAGGTTCGAAGACAACTTCGCTTATTCTCTTGTTCTTCAAGCTCTCCCGATCCCAGAGATCTGTGCATATTCCTGCAAGCATTGCAGCACCAAGCGCGGTCGTTTCCTTTATCAGAGATCTGTCAACCGGGATATTCAGGATATTTGCCTGCATCTCCATCAAGAAGTTATTTCGGGTAACTCCTCCGTCAACAAGCAGCTTGTTGAGCGTGATTCCCGTTTCTTTTTCCATCAGCTCAAGAATTTCTCTTGTCCTGAAAGCGATGTATTCGAGAACGGCTCTTACTATATGTGCCTTCCTCGTTCCCCTTGTTAGACCGATCATCATTCCTCTTGCTGAGGAGTTCCAGTAAGGAGCTCCCAGCCCTGTCAAGGCACCGGAGAAAAAGACTCCTCCATTGTCATTGACTTCTCTGGCAAGAGGCTCCGTATCGGAAGGGCTGTCAATAATCCCCAGTCCATCTTTCAACCAGCTTATAAGGGCTCCGGTGGCAAATATCGAACCTTCCACAGCGTAGACTGTCTCTTCCGTTGACTTCCAGCCTATTGTCGTAAGCAAGCCATGATCGGAAATCTTTGGTTTGTTTCCAATGTTCATCAATATAAATGAACCAGTCCCATAAGTACATTTCGCGTCACCGGTCTGAAAGGCCGTCTGACCGAACAGCGATGCCTGTTGATCTCCAGCTATTCCCCCGATATTTGGGCCGTAGATCGAAGGACCGAGAAGCTTACTCGATTCCACCACTTCGGGCAGAAACTCTTTCTCCACTCCAAAGAGATTGAGTAGGTCGCGATCCCATTCAAGCTTCTCGATGTTGAACAACATCGTTCTCGACGCGTTCGAGAAATCACAAACATGGAGATTCTCTCTAGTCAGATTCCAGATTAACCAGGAGTCAATCGTACCAAATCTTAATCGCCCTTTTCTTGCCGCCTCTCGAACTACCGGTACATTCTCCAGCAGCCATTCCATCTTCGTCGCGGAGAAATAGGGATCCGGCTTGAGGCCGGTCTTTCGTCTTATCAATTCTCCATGAGACTCTTCAATCTCTCTGCATCTGTCGGCAGTTCTTCTATCCTGCCACACTATTGCGTTGTAGAGCGGCTGATCAGTCACCGAATCCCAGGCAACGACCGTTTCTCTTTGATTTGTGATGCCGATTGCCGCAATTTCCCTGAATGAGATCCTGGCATCCGAGACTACTTTCTCAATTGAACCCATTGTGCTTAAGATGATGTCTCTAGGATCGTGCTCAACCCACCCGGGTTTGGGATAGATCTGCGCAAACTCCTCCTGAGCAACGGCAACTTGATACAGTTCTTCATCAAAAAGAACGGCTTTGCTGCTGCTCGTTCCCTGATCGATAGCAAGAATATACTTCATCTAACCCCTCCTATCTATGAATACGTCTTCTGAAGACGATAGCATCTTCAGGGCAAAGTTCATGGCAAACGTAACAAGCTATACACTTACCATAATCGATATTTAACCTGCTTATGTCGATTGCTCCAGCCGGACAGGCCCTCTCGCAAACACGACAGCTCACACACTTCTTCCTATCTATTTTCGGAAACTTTGTTACTAATCTCCTCAATAGGGATGCACCGTAAACACCTATTAAATTTGTCTCGGGGAGAGAGAGTTTTTTCGGCTCGACTTCATCTCCGACAACCTTGTAATTTCCTACTAACCCTTTCTCCCTTGCCAAACGGAGAATTGGGACCTTCGAATTTATCACTCCAAAGAGTTCTGCGATGGCATCATCTAGTGCGAAAACATCTTCTGAAATGCCAATTATTCCTGGCCTTATAATCCTCCCGTTCGACGGACCGTTGCCATCCATGCCTTCTACGCCGTCGATTATTGTCAGGGACGGCTTCAAATAGCCAGCCAGATCAAGAAGCATAACCGAGAACTCCTTCATGTTTCTTACTCTGAAATGCCAACCCTGCTTCTTAACACCCGGAACACAGCCAAAAAGATTCTTTACCCCGAATGTGACCTGAGTGAGTGAATGTGTCTTGAGCTTCGGAAGATTCACCAGAAGATCGGTTTCAAGAACCGGCCTGGCAATTTCGAAGCTTCTGTACGTACCATGCTCCAGGACTACAGGAACGGGATCATCGAAATCGACAAGTGGAACGCCCAGGTCTTCGCAGACAGAGGCGATCCCGGATGCATGGGCAGCGACTGCAGTGCTCACGCTTGCCGGAGAATCCCCGATGCTCACATTGGCTCCCCTCTCCATGAAGATCTCTGCAACCGCGCGCACAAAAGCAGGATTCGTGGTTACACAGTT
The DNA here is from genome assembly GCF_002752635.1 of Mesotoga sp. Brook.08.105.5.1. NCBI lineage: Bacteria > Thermotogati > Thermotogota > Thermotogae > Kosmotogales > Kosmotogaceae > Mesotoga > Mesotoga sp. Brook.08.105.5.1. The sequence goes on along the minus strand of NZ_AYTW01000005.1, from coordinate 249,479 downwards.
TTCCGGAGATCTTGCCGATAGAAGATTCACTTTCAGAAGAACTTTCTTTCCCTGCAGAGTTTCGTTGAACTCGATCAGGTCCAGCCCTTCGCTAATCTTCTTCCTGCACCTTGCGTATTCTGGGCTGCTTAGGACCGCCACCCTTTTCATTAGATTCTCGTTTTCCATAAATGATCCTCTTCTTTTTCCTTCTATCATCGACTATGCTGGACACCCCTTCGGGCAGCTTCAGCTCGGAAGAAGCAAGAGTCTCCACAATGACCTCTTCAGGAATTGAGGTGATGGCCCAGAGATCTGTGAGATACAGTCTCTCTCCAGATCTTATCGGAGCTTTTTGAACTGCTGATTCAAGAGCCTTTCTATACCGTTCCCTGATTTCCTCTTCGGAATGATTTACCTTGTCATCCATAGTGGATCACCTCATAAAAATTATACTCTATACGTTGCCCTTGGTTTGGAAAAGAGCTCCCATGATCTGTATAATTCTTCACAAGTTTCTTTTTGACCTTATTCTGAAAACACTCACTTCATTATAAAATCTAAGGGGAGGGAAGTCTATTGGAGTTTGTTGTCCTTGATACTGAAACTACCGGGCTAAGCGTAGAGCGAGGTGCAAGGCTCATAGAAGTGGCTGGGGTGCGAGTGAGAGACTGGAAGGTCTACAGAAACGACACTTTTGAATCACTAATAGACCCCGGGTGCATAATCCCGATTACAATAACTGCCCTGACGGGAATCAGCAATCTCACAGTTAAAGGGAAACCTTCGGTGGCAGACGTATTAAAGGATTTCTATTCCTTCGTGGGCGATTCGACCCTTGTTATCCATAACGCTCTCTTTGATCTCTCGTTTATAAATCACTTCGGCATCAAATCCGGGCTTGGCAAACTGGACAATTCGTATATCGACACGGTAGAAATGTCCAAGACCGTTTTCAGATATGGCAGAAACAATCTGGATATTTTGCTTGCTAGACTGGGCATAATTCCCGAATCGCGACACAGGGCGCTTGGAGATGCTCTCGCGACAGCAGACGCTTTTATCGCGATGTTAACTAGAATTGGTAAAAACAACGTAACTCGTTTCATACGGAACTCTCACAAGTAACGATTGCAATCTTTGAATATTTGATCGCCTTTTCCCGGTAATTCTGTGGACCACTGCTGGAAAGTCTTTCACGACAAATCGCAGATTTTTCTTACCGGAAGAACCGGTTTCTTAGCCCAAATTATGCTCTTTTCTTTTTTTGAATTACCCATATATTGTGGTAAAATCATTCTTGGACACAATTTATAGAGTCCTACATCATTAGCCGATTCATGGAGGTATTGAGATGTTGAATGTAAGAAAAAGGAATGGAGCCATAGTCGAATTCGACCTGGAGAAGATAATCAGCGCCATGAAGAAAGCATTTGAGGCAACTGAAACACATTTTAACGAGGATATTCTTGAGAGGGTTGCGCTAAGGGTAGTAGCCGATTTTCAGTCGAAGGCCACCGATAATCTGGTGGACATAGAGGATATCCAGGATTCCGTTGAAAGAACTTTGGAGAGTCTAGGATTCGCTGACGTTGCCAAAGCCTATATTCTATACAGAAGGCATCGAGAAAAGCTAAGAGAACTCGATTCTTCCATGCTCGATTTCTCTAAGACAGTCAACAGTTATCTTGACATGCTCGACTGGAGAGTTCACGAGAACTCCACAGTAACCTACTCTATCGGCGGTCTGATTCTGCACAACAGTGGAACTGTGACCGCCAATTACTGGCTGAGGGAGGTATACGATCCCCAAATTGGGAATGCCCACCGCGAGGGGGACATTCACATCCATGATCTATCGATGCTCTCGGGCTACTGCGCGGGTTGGAGCCTGAGACAGCTCATAGAAGAAGGACTTGGTGGTGTGCGTGGAAAGGTATCCTCCTCACCTGCAAAGCATCTATCAACGCTCGTTAACCAGATGGTCAATTTCCTCGGAATACTTCAGAATGAATGGGCAGGCGCCCAGGCGTTCTCTTCATTCGACACCTATTTGGCCCCATTTGTAAAAGTAGATAACCTCTCTTTGAAGGAAGTGAAACAGAACATTCAGTCTTTCGTTTTCGGAGTAAACACACCTTCTCGATGGGGAACACAGGCCCCCTTCACGAATGTTACTCTTGACTGGGTGGTTCCATCCAAGCTAAAGAGCGAAGCTGCTATTGTCGGCGGCAAAGCTATGGACTTCACATATGGTGATTGTCAGGAAGAGATGAAGATGATCAACCGAGCCTTTCTGGAAATTCTCGACGAGGGTGATGCCAACGGACGCGGTTTCCAGTATCCGATACCCACATATAATATTACAAAGGATTTCGATTGGGACAACGAAGACGCCCAGCTTCTATTTGAGATAACCAGCAAATACGGTACTCCATACTTCCAGAACTTCATAAACTCTGATCTGGACCCGGATGATGTCAGAAGTATGTGCTGCAGGCTTCAGCTCGATAAACGAGAACTGAAGAGAAGAGGGGGAGGGCTCTTCGGCTCGGATGAGTTCACTGGGTCTATCGGCGTCGTTACGATAAACTTGCCGAGAATTGCATACCTCAGTAAGAGCGAAGAAGAGTTCTTTGCACGTCTTTCTAAAATGATGGATTTGTCGAGCAGAAGCCTTGAAATAAAGAGATCGGTAGTTGAGAAACTGAACAGTGAAGGCCTTTATCCATACACAAAGAGATATCTGAAGAACTTCGATAACCATTTTTCTACGATTGGCTTGATAGGAATGAATGAAGCAAGTATGAATGCCCGATGGATCAGAAAGACTATAGCCGAAGAAGAGGGCTATCAGTTTGCATTGAGAGTGCTGGACTTCATGAGAAACAAGATGATCGGCTATCAGGAGACAACCGACCATCTCTACAACCTTGAGGCGACACCGGCCGAATCAACGGCTTACAGGCTCGCCAAGATGGACAAAGAGAAATTTCCTCAAATACTTACTGCGGGAAAGGACAACCCGTATTACACAAACTCATCCCATTTGCCTGTGGACTACACGAAGGATATTTTCAGCGCGCTAGACCTTCAGGAGGAACTACAGAAGAAATATACAGGCGGCACAGTGTTTCACGCCTTCCTTGGAGAGAGGATATCTGACTGGGAAACGACCAGGCAACTTGTGAGGAAGATCGCAGAGAATTATAGAATTCCGTACTTCACGATTTCACCAACCTATTCAGTCTGTCAGAACCACGGATATATAAGAGGTGAACAGTTCACATGTCCCGAATGCGGAAAGCCAACCGAAGTGTATTCAAGGATTACAGGCTACTACAGACCAGTACAGAACTGGAACACTGGAAAACAGGAAGAATTTAAGACGAGAGAGACCTACATAATCAGGGGAGAGAGAATAGATGAATTTCGCAGGAATGGAGAGGGTCAGTCTAGTGGACTATCCGGGCAAAGTAGCCCTGACACTGTTTACCTCAAGCTGTAATTTCGACTGTGCTTATTGCCACAATCCTGAACTGAAGAAATCGGTAGAGGAGAAAGTTGGTGAATCAGAGGTCTTCAAGTACCTTGACAGAAGAGCGGCTCTCATTGATGCGGTTGTTATTACCGGGGGGGAGCCTACACTCAGGGCAGATGATCTGATTCCATTTGTCGAAAGACTGAAGGCCCAATTTCCGACTGTGTTGGTTAAGCTCGATACCAATGGCTGGAATTCAGACATTCTCAGGGAGTTCCTGAATGTCATCGACTATGTCGCAGTTGATCTCAAGTCTCTGAACTATGAGCCTTTTTCTACTGTAAATCTGAAGCAAATCCAGAAGAGTATTGAATTGGCAAAGACTTTCTCCACTCATGAGATAAGGATCACAATGTTTCCACCTTACGTTCCTGAAAAGGATTTCGAAGAGCTCGCGAGAATGTGCAGCGGGGCGTCGTTGGTTTCAGTTCAGCAGTATAGACCGGTATCCGGGTTTTGCGAATCGCCACCTTATCCGGATTCAGTGTTAAGCGAATTCGCCGACTCGCTCTCTGAATATGTGAAAAACGTTTTCGTTAGGAAGTAAGCTGAAGGACATGGGGTGGCAGAAGAACCGGCCTTTTTTCGTGGCCGGTTCTTTCGTTTTGTGCTTGCAAAGAAAAGCAAATGACCTTCTTGTGAAGCTAGCCAAGAAGTTACCTGAGTTCGAAGTAGAATTTGAAACCGTCTCCTCCGAAGAATACTTGAGGCTCCACTCCAACTCCCAGTGGTGTTCTCCACTCGAAACCTATTCCTATCGACAGACCGAGAGTGGCGTTGTCACCCGCGGCCGCCATCAAGTAGAGCTTGGGAATGAAGACGCTCATATCATCGGAAGGAGCAATGCCGAAGCTCTCAGTGAGAGGGACTCCTGCCTGAAGTATCTCCAGCGCATAGAATCTAGGATTAAATGCATTGGGGTTCCAGCCCTTGAGATCGGTGCTTCCTCCCAGGTAGAAGCTCCTGGTGACCGGCGCATCTCCGAAATAAGTCACACCTGCTCTTGTCTCACTCTCGATATAAATTCTTCCAATGATCCTGTACCAGTAATTTACAGACGCCTTCTGCTGGAGATAGCATATTCCTTCCCCAAATCCAAAGGAAAGATTTGTCTGCCCGTAGAGATTACCTCTCTTCTCCTGATAATTGTCTTCATCCCCAAAGGCAAAGGCTCCTGTTAGTATTGATACAGAGTAGTCGTTTGAATCCGTAGCCTCAAATGTTGCACTTTCAAAGGTGTAAGAGAGTCCAGCAACGTAGTCTCCAATGGGATATGTCGCACCCAGATCTACAGAACTAAGAGAAAGAATAGTATCTGCCTGCCACGGAACATCTTTAAACAGAGTCACTTCAATGAAGGGATTGATTCCTGTTCCAAAGACGCTAAGGGTGCTTGCGCCAAATCTCAATCCCCCCCAGAAGAACTCGGGTTGGGGAAGGAAACCGAGGATTTTCTTGTCGGTCAATCTGAGAAACCGAACCCCACCATAGAGATTAACACCGGTACCGAGGAGATTTCTCTCCCCCAAACCCATCGACATGTACTCGCCGAAATAGGGATAGATTGTCGAACTCTCCTGAACCGTAATCACCAGCTTATAGTCGCCATTTGAGTCTCTAAGCTGAAAATATACGTCTGTAAAGAGACCGCATTCTTCCAGATTTCTCTTTGCCCTGTAGACTCTCTCGATATCCAAATCTTCACCGATCTTGAGCCCGGAAATATTGATTACCACTTGTGGAAGTGTCTTATCAACACCTGTTACTTCAATTTCAACGATTTTGTTGGCAAAAACCGTTAGAGAAAAGAAAATGAATATTACCGACAGAAGTATTCGCTTCATATCATCACCTCACTCAAGCAACGCGTTGACTTTCGTAACAGCACTATCGAAAGCCGATTTTGGCTCTGAAACACCTTTTCTTACCTGCTCAACAGCGTCGTAAAGAATATTCCTGATCTCAATAATATTTGTGTGAACCGGTCTGGGTCTGGCAAACTCTATCGAGTCTATTGGAGCCTTCAACTGCGGGAAGCGCTGCCAGATAAGCTGTATCTCAAGAGAACTCATTGCAGACTTCAGAACCGGCATGTATCCCGTTCCCTCATACCAGAACAATGTGTTCTTCTCTGAAACCATCCATTTGATGAAGGTCCAGGCGGCCTGAAGCTTCTCTTCTGAGAGTCCGGCCATTATGGCAAGAGAACCTCCTCCAAGCGTTGTGGTTTTCTGCTTACCTTCAGGAAGAGGGGCTACTCCCAGACTCCAGGGTATGTTCTCGAGAGCGTACCGAATTCCTCCGCTCGTCATGGGGCCCATCGAGATTCTCCCCATTGTGAAGGACTGTATTCCTTCATCGATGGTCAAGTCCACCGGAGACAAACCCTCGACGAACCAACGCCTCCACGTTTCCAGAGCCTCGACTCCCTCAGGAGAGTTGATTACACACTCGGTCATATCTTCATTGAAAATCTCTCCTCCGTTCTGCCAGACAAGAGGTTCAAACTGATAGAACATGGTGTCTACACCCCATAAGAGACCATACTGAGAGGGTCTGGAATCCAGAGATTTTCTTATTGTGAGTCTTCTGGCGTATTCCTCGAGTTCCTCCCAGTTCTGAGGAGGTCTGTCTGGATCAAGTCCCGCTGCTCTGAAATGATCCTTGTTGTAAAAAAGCATAAGCGCACTGATGTTGAAAGGAAGCGCATATGGCTTTTCGTCACGAACTATTGTCTGCCAGAAGCTCTGGACAAAGTCATCGGGGTCAAGCGTAGGATCGCCGGCCAGAAGATCTGTGAGATCCTGGAGAGAATGGTCTTTTGAAAATATCTGGATGTGCTCGATGTTCACCTGCGCTACATCCGGCCCTTTTCCTGCCAGCAAAGCCGCCTTTAGTTTCGTAACGGTCTCATCGTACGAGCCTTGAAAGATTGCCCTTACAGTGATGTCCTTGTGTGCCTTGTTGAAATCAGATACGAGTTTGTCGATAATCGGCTTCTGATAATCAGACATCGAGTGCCAGAATGTGAGCGTGACAGCTCCCATTCCCGTTAGTGCAAAGATCATCAAGATAACTACCATGGTCACTCTTTTCATCTCTTCCTCCTTATCGCTATCCTTTTAGTCCCGTAAGGGTTATTCCCTTCACGAATTGCTTCTGAGCGATGAAATAGGCTATCATGATCGGAAGCGTAGCCACTACAGTTGCGGCCATAAACTCTCCCCACTGTATTCCCCCTTCAGACTTGAACATTGCTAGTCCCAACTGAACAGTTCTCATCTCAGGTTCGCTAATAATCAAGAGGGGCCAGAAGTAGTTGTTCCATGACCACATGAAAGAAAAGACTGCGATTGTTGCTATCGCGGGTTTTGTGAGAGGTAAAAAAACATTTAGCAGAGTTCTTAAAGGACCGCAACCATCGATTATCGCAGCATCCTCTAGATCCCTTGGAATCGTGAGAAAGAACTGCCTCAGAAAAAAGATCGAGATCGCAGTAGCTGCGTGAGGAATAATGAGGCCAAGGTATGAGTTGTCCAGATTGAGTCTCATTACAACGAGATACTGCGGAATCATTACGACTTGCTGAGGGATCATCATAGTTGCCAGAAAGATGTAGAATATCACTTCTCTGCCCCTAAATCTCATTCTCGCAAATGCAAAGGCCGCCAGAGAGGCCGTCACAAGTTGCAAGAAAGTGGTTCCCAGCGCTACGATAGTGCTATTTAGAAGGTATCTTGCGAATGGAACTTTCGTGAAAACACTAACATAATTCTTCAGAGTGAACTCCTTCGGGATAAGAGAAAAGGGATCCATGAGAATCTCTCGCAAATCCTTAAAGGAGGTCATGAAAGACCAGAAAAACGGGAAAATCATCACAACTGCACCGGATATCAACACGAAGTACTTCAGAATCCTTCCAATCCTCTTACTCATAATGAACGGTCCTTTCAATTGTCTTTACTTGGAATGCAGTCAAAAATATCACAAAAAGGAAGAGAACAAAGGCCATTGCGGACGCATAGCCAAACCTGTAATAGGAGAAGGCCTCTCGATAAAGCCGAAACACGACAACGGAGGTTGTGTTAAGCGGTCCGCCGTCTGGAGTCATAACCATAATCGGTCCAAAGACCTGGAAGGAGCTTATGCTGAACATTATGAGAAGGAAGAACGTTGTCGGTGAAAGAAGCGGAACGGTGATCTTTCTCAACATCTGGAACCTGTTAGCTCCACTCAACGCCGCCGCTTCATAGTATGTGGTCGGGATATTCTGAAGACCGGCCAGATAGACAACCATGGCATATCCGATATTCTGCCATATTCCCATTAGAATTATCACGAAAAGCGCTACGCTCGGCCCCTGCAGAATTCTGGGAAGCTGAATGCCTGTCCAGTTGAAAAGAATTTGAATTACGCCCTGAGGATTAGTTAACCAGTTGATGTAATCCCCGCCAAACAAGGAGATGATATGATTCACATAACCGAGTTCCGTACTGAACAGAAAGCTGAAGCCCATACCGGCAGCAATGGGTGATGTAACTACCGGAAGGAAGTAAATCATTCGAAAGAACCCTATCCCCTTCATCGTCGAATCGTTCAGAAGATTGGCAAAGAGAAAACCGATAAGGAGCGAAAAAGGGAGAACGCCGAGAATGTAATAAGCGGTGTATAACATTGAGTCCCAGAATTCGCTCGATGAGAGAATCTGTGAGTAGTTCCCCAAACCAACGAAAGTCATTGTCGGAGACAGGTCCCACTCAAAAAAGCTAATGGCAAATGAGTATATCAAAGGATATAAGAGAAAGAAACCAATTATTGCACCTGCAGGTGCAATAAATATATAAGGAGTAGCTTTCTTCACCTGTAGACCTCCATAATGCTATTGTTCAAATACTGAAATACCAGCCCTTCCTTGAACGCCCACAAATTTCAAAATCCTGAAGACTCAACTAACCTGAGAGTCTAGTCGCACCGACATAAATACCACCCTGTCGTAGATGAAAGCCTAACGTCTTTTACAATGGGAAAATTCTCTTTGAGCTCTTCGAAGGCTTTCGGAACGAAGTTTCTGTAATCGCTTCTTTCGAAGAACTCGACAACATAGACCAAGAGATTTCTATTCGGAAAGAACTCATGAATCAGAACCTCTTTCCTGCATATTCTGCGACTCTCTCTATAAAACTTCTCCCTGCCGTCAATCTTATGACCGTGTACAACATAAGATGCAACGAGAAGATCAAAACTATTGTCTTCAAAGGGAAGCTTCTCAAAAAAGTCGCCTTGAACGACTTTGACCCCGCTTTCCTTAAGATTATGCCTTGCTATTACTACCATGGGAGTCGAAGCATCTACAGCCGTTACTCGGTATCCCAGTTCATCGAATGCTTTGGCAAGAGCACCTGTTCCGCAACCGATATCGAGAACGCTCTTGATGTCGTCGCCAAGTAGAGAACGGTGTTCTTTCAAAAGGCTTCGATAACTTTTAAGCTGCGACTTGAAAGCAACGTTATAAAATGGAGCTATTAGTGAAAACAGCAAGACATGCGCTTTGTTTCCCATCTATCCTCCTCACTTAGATAATATCAGAAATTCTACAGAATTCGGCAAAGCTAGATCTGTTGTTGACATTGCTAGCTGCAACCAGTATAATATATATGATTAGTGCATATATAGGAGGTGACAATATGCCATTTGGATCTGGTCCTATGAGGTTTAGAGACGGTTCCTGCAGATACTACGGGTACGGCCCTGGATATGGAGCAGGATACGGAAGAGGAATGGGATACGGTAGGGGATTTGGGCCCGGAAGAGGTTTCGGTTATTATGGACCATACGCCTACGATCAGGAGATTTCAGCTGAGATGGAGAGTCAGGAACTGAAGGAGTATCAAGCGATGCTTAAGAGAGAGCTTGAGATGATCGGCGAAGAGCTCAAGGAAATAGAGAAGAGATTGGAAACGCTTGAAAACACAAACAGTACTGAAGAGGAGGAGTGAGAATATGCCGTGGAGAGATGGAACTGGACCCGAAGGTTATGGGCCGATGACCGGCTGGGGCATGGGAAACTGTGCTCCCGTTGATCAAGTGTCGAGGCCGACACCCGCAAGGAACTACTACCGACCATATCCGAGGAGAAGACTTTTTCTCGGAAGAAGGATGGGTTTTGGGGGAGGTTTTGGAGCCGGAAGAGGCATGGGCTATCGCTTCAGGAGATGGTGGTAGGCCTTGGTTATTGCCGTACTAAGTGGCAAGGGAGGCACAGGAAAGACAACCCTTGCCACAAACCTCGCATACGCAATATCTGAAGAGTTTGATGTTCAACTTCTGGACGCAGACGCAGAAGAACCCGATGTACATCTGTTTTTTAACCCAAAGATTGAGCATGAAGAGGAAATTGAGCTGATGCTTCCCGTAATAGACAAGGAAAAGTGCACTCGTTGCCGCAAATGCGCTGAAGCCTGCCAGTTTGGAGCACTTTCTGTTTTTGACACGGGTGTCATGGTCTTTGAATCTTTGTGTCATGGCTGCGGTTTGTGCACTTTTGTCTGTCCCGAGAAGGCAATCAGCGAGAGGCCAAAAACCATTGGAAAAGTCATGACGGGTAAGATCAACAACAAAATCGATTTTGGAATGGGAATACTGGAAATTGGGGAACCATCCCCTGTAAGGGTTATCAGAAAGCTTAAAGAGAATATCGATCGAAATAAGCTCGTCATCATTGATTCTCCCCCGGGAACGTCCTGTTCCGTGGTAGAGACACTAAGAAAAGTAGATTTCGCGATACTGGTAACCGAACCCACTCCATTTGGTCTTCATGATTTGAAACTTGCAGTTCAAATTGTAAGAGAGATGGAAATTCCTTTCGGTGTCGTAATCAACAGAGATACGAATTCTTACACAATGATAGATGAGTATGCTGGTGAAGAAAACCTCGTTCTCCTCGAAAGAATACCCTTTGACCGCAGCATAGCGGAAGCCTATTCAGAAGGCAAGCTATTTACTGAGACTTCGCCACCATGGAAGATACGGTTCAAAAAACTGGCGGAAAAGATCATCTCTTCATCGGGGGTGTCATGATGTTCCAACTTGCCATAGTAAGTGGAAAGGGCGGAACTGGTAAGACAACACTTGCAGGATCGCTTTCCTCTCTTTTTGACTCAATAGTGATGGCCGATTGTGACGTAGACGCACCAAACCTTCACCTCATTCTTGAGAATAAGCAGATCGAGAAATTTGAATACTATGGTGGCAAAAAGGCCGAAATTTCTGATCAATGCATATCATGCGGACTCTGCGAGAAATTCTGCAGGTTCGATGCGATTATCAGGGGAGGTCCTTACTCAATCGATCCCTACGCATGTGAGGGATGCGGCATGTGTGTGGCTGTCTGCCCGGCAGATGCGATTTCACTCAAAGACAATAAGTCGGGCGAGTACTTCTTGTCTCAATCGAATGAAATCCCTCTTGTCCACGCTTTATTGACTCCAGGGGAAGAGACTTCTGGAGGGTTGGTGGCCGAGGTCAGAAAGCTGGCAATTAATGTCGCAGAGAGAGAAAAAAGAGAAGTAATTGTGATCGATGGTGCCCCGGGAATAGGGTGCCCCGCAACTTCATCGATTACCGGGGCAACTTACGTTCTTGCAGTTGCCGAACCGACTGTTTCTGGAAACCACGATCTTGCAAGGATAGTGGAGACAATAAAACATTTCAAGAGAGACTTTGGAATAGTTATAAACAAATGGGATTTGAATACATCCAAGAGCGCTTTCATAGAGTCCTGGTGTGGAGCCAACGGAATAGAACTGCTTGGCAAGATTCCCTTTGACGAGCAGGTAGAGAAAGCGACGATTATGGGAAAACCGGTTGTTGCAATTGAAGACTCTACGGCAGCGCAAGCAATAAAGCGAATTGCCTTGAGGTTGAAACGGAAAATTTCCGGAGGTGTAGAAGAATAATGAAAATAGCTATCCCAGTGAAAGAAAAGAGTATCAACAGCATCCCAGACGATAGATTTGCCAGAGCTAAGTTCTTTCTGCTGTATGACCCGGAAACGGGAAGCGAAGAATATGTAGAACCAGACAACAGTGTGGCGCACGGTGCCGGACCTATGGCCGTAAATATGCTCACAAAGCAAGGGATAGACACAATAATAGCTTTCCATCTTGGAGGCAACGCCATTCAAGCTATAGAAGCAGCAGGTATAGCTTTCTATGAAGCTTTTGTTGGCACGGCAAAGGAGAACATTGAAGCTGTTATTAGCAGAAGGAAAAAATAGATCCGACGGGCCTATCCCCTGATATCCCGATCCCTGTGTCAATAATTGAAGCTTTTTGTCTGCCTAAATTGTGTCTAGGCAAATAGATTCATTTCAAATGGAGCGCAAGAGAATTCCGAGCATCTGATTTCTTTGCCGGTGTTCAGCGGTGTAAAATACACTGAGAGGTGATACCGGTGAGAAAAGAGGAACTTGCAATGCAATTTGACTTGCTCTCGAGACTTCTCAAGGTCATAAGAGACAACCCGTTCAAGATAAGGACTTACGAATTCGCCGCAAGAATAATCAGATCTAATTTGCCGGAAGGCCGTCTCTCAGATGGTGACATAACAAAGCTCTTGGAAATAAGAGGCATTGGAAAGGCCGTAGTGGACAAATCTCTCGAGTACCTACAGAAGGGTGAGATCAGCAAGGTATGTGAGATAAGTGATGAAATGCCCTCGCCAATATACCTTCTCACCTCACATAACCTTGTAGACACTGAAGTAATTTCTTTCATGTGGAAAGATATGGCGATCGTTGAGCCACAGGAAATAATCTCCTTTCTTACTAGTAGAAAGGAGAGTCTGAAGCTTTCATCCGACAGACTCTCCGAAATTGAGGCCTTACTTAAAGGTCTAAAGGCCTCTGAGAACTAAATGAAGTAGATTTCGGAATACTTATCGATGACATACTTCAAGAAATAAGAAGAATCTAGCTCCTTTCCCGTCGCTACTTTGAGAAGCCTCTCCGGTTCATGCTTTCTGCCTACAGCATGAATATTCTTTCGCAACCAGTCTACAAGAGCCAGAACGTCTCCCTTCTCAATCCTCTTTTCGAGATTTGGGATATCCTGTCTTGCTTTCGCGTACATTTGAGCGGCGTAAAGGTTTCCAAGCATATACGAGGGGAAGTATCCAATCATTCCCGATGGCCAATGAATGTCCTGCAGCACACCGTCCCGGTTGCTCTCAGGTTCAATTCCCAGGTATTCTCTCATCTTTGCATTCCAGGCAGCCGGAAGCTCAGACACTTTCAAATCGCCTTTCATCAACGCTTCTTCAAGCTCAAACCTTACCATGATATGAAAGTTGTATGTCACTTCGTCGGCTTCTATTCTAATCAACGAAGGTTTGACATTGTTTACAGCTCTATAGAAGTCACCAAGCGAAACACTCCTGAAGTTTGACGGGAAAGCCTTCTGAATCTGAGGATAGAAAAACGATAGAAACTCCTTGCTTCTTCCCACTATGTTTTCCATCATTCTTGACTGCGATTCGTGGATTCCTAATGAACATGCACCATATATAGGTGTATCTTTCAGAGAAATCGGCAGCCCCTGCTCATAAATTGCGTGACCCCCCTCATGGATAGATCCAAACAATGAAGGTGTGAACTCTTTGATCTCGTACTTGGTAGTCACTCTAACGTCATTCACTCCAATGCCAATCGTGAATGGATGGACAGTCTCATCCAGCCTACCTGCATCGAAGTCATAGCCAATGAATTTCAGAGCCCTTCTGCTGAGCTTCTCCTGTGCCCTCTTGCTGAACATCCCTTGAAGGATTGACGTGTCAGGATGTGTGCCTTTATCCAATATCTTTTTTACGAAGGGTATTAGTTCTGATTTCAGTGGTTCGATGACCTTCCGTAGCTTTCTTGCCGTCATCCCTTCTTCGTAGCCTTCGAGTAGCGCATCATAGGGGTTTTCTTCATAACCATACAGTTCTGCCATTTCTCTCGAAAGAGCGACAATCTCTTCCAGATATGGCTCCAAGCTGCTAAAGCTGTTTTCTTTTCGCGCTCTCTCCCATACCCTTTCACTCTTAGACGTTAGGACGGAAAACCTATGATGAAGCTCAGGTGGAATTGACCTGGCCCTTTTGTATGCTTTCGTAGCAACCCTGACCATTGCTTTTTCATCATCTGTTAATCCTTCTTGGGTTGCTCTTTCGTTCAATTGCCTTAACAATGCTCCAAATTCATCTGAGACCGCCTTCTTGAATGCAAGAGTTGATACATAACCTAGAGCCTCCGCCCTATTCTCGGCCCCTTTAGGGGGAATGTAAGTCCTCAAATCCCAGACCATCAGGGCCGCTGCATTCTGAAGATAGGAGATCTCGGAGTATTCTGATTTAAGCTGATCTATTAATTCCAAAACTGCACCTCCAATTCGATGAATTATATCATGGTCCAACTCGGCTAGTTTAAGAGCCTCTTAAGTATCCTCAACCATTACGAATCACGAAAGCTGCTTCGCCTTTCTTCCGCCGTATGAGATAGCAAGGATAGCAAGAGAAGCGAAGTAAGGTAAAGACAATAGTAACTTAGGAGATATTTCTGTGGAAACTTGCAGGAAGATGGAGAGTTCTGTAACAAAGCCCAACATGACAGCCGAAACAACTACAAGAAGCGGGTTCTTTCTCCCCATTATTACGGCAACAAGAGCCAGCCATCCGCGCCCCCCAGACATATTGGATACAAAGGCTCCTAACGGTATGGAAAGTGCTGAACCGGCCAAACCCGTGAACACTCCACTGCCAATGTACGCTATGAATCTCATTTGATCTACTCTAACACCGCTGTAAAAGGCGCTTTCATCGTCATACCCACAGGCCCGCAATTTCACCCCAACCACCGTCTTCTTGAAAAGATAGAAGAGAGCAAATGGAGTGGCAAAGGCGATTAGATCAAAAAAACCGAGTCCATTCAACCAACCAAATACAGTACCGCCTAAGACATCAATAGAAAGAGCGGCAGGCCTGGGGGAACCTCCGAAGACAATTGTGCCTTTACTACTGAACCAAACGTCCGTCAACACTACAGTCAATCCGACGGATAGAAGGTTGACCGCAATTCCGACAACAAAGAGATTCGCCTTCAGAAATCTCACTGCAAAGTAGATAAGCGATGAAAGAATGATCGACACAATAATAGAAGCAAGAGTTCCGAGAAGGATGCTACCCGTGGTCGATGATATTACTACTGCAAAAAACGCTCCTGAGAGAATTGTACCCTCAAGTCCAATATTGAGCCATCCCGAAACCTCTGTCAGCAATCCTCCGCTTGCTGCAAGAACGATAGGCGTCGAATTCCTTATTGTGTCACGTACTATGGCTTCAAACATATCTTCTTCTCCTGAAGCTTACGGGAGCAAGTGCCTCTGCAGTGACTAGAAAGAAGACTACTGCCTGGACTATCTTAGCCAGTTCAGGCGTGACACTCGCTTCAATAGATGATATCTGTGCTCCGCTTTCCAGGTATGCAAAGAACAGAGCTGCAGGAATAACAAACAACGGGTGATTTCTTGCGATAAGGGCAACCGCTATTCCATTCCATCCGTATCCGGCCGAGAAACCCCTCATAACTCTACCGTGTGCGCCTATTACATCGATTATCCCTGCGGTGGAAGCAAGTCCCCCACTCAGAAAGAGAGACCAAAAAATGACTTTGCTGGTATTCACACCTGAATAATGAGCAAACATCCTGTTCTTGCCCGAAATTCTTAATTTGAAGCCTTCTCTAGTCCTGAACATGAGAAACCAAAGAAGAAAAGCGACTATCAGCGAGAAAAAGATCCCAGTATGCAGACTTGAAGGTTGCATGAGTCTTGAAAACCTGAGATTCGCGGGCAAACTTAAGGATGCCGCAAGTCCCGACTGTCTGTCGTTGAAAGGTCCCTCAACGAAATAGTCTACGACAAGAATTAGCCCATTGCTGAGCAATAGAGAAGTGATTAGCTCACTGACACCCATACGGATTTTGAGGACGGCTGACAAACTTGCCGCCCCAGCCCCAAACAAGAAACTCACCAGGATCATTGCCGTAATCCCTATAGTACCAGACAAATTACCCGATAGAAGTATACCTGTCGCAGTCCCGACAAATGCCCCGAGATATACCTGCCCTTCAATGCCAAGATTGAAGGAAGACGAACTGAAGGCTATTGAGGCTGCAAGCCCGGTTAGGATAAGTGGAATTGCATTTGAAATAAGATTGCCAAAGTAAAACCTGTCTGAAAAGACGGAAAGGAAGAATGATCGGGCCGAATTGATGGGCTCTTCACTCATGAAAACTACGAGTAATAGCCCGGCAATCAGTGCAATACCTATAACAAGGAGTGATCTTCTCAAATCTTGAAAACTTGTCATCTTTGATCTTCCCTCAACGTTCCAGCAAAATGCTTTCCTATTGCCCTCTTGCTGAGTGCTGGTCCGTTCGCTCCGGAAAAGACTATCCTTCCCTCTGACATCACAGCAACTCTATCCGCCACAATTAGAGCTTCGTCGAGATCAGAAGTGAATATCACAATGGCCATCTTCTCTTTAATACTCTCTAGAGTGCTGCGCAGCTTCTCCAGATGTTTGACATCGAGCCCTCTAAAAGGCTCTCCCAGGAGAAGAAGCTTTGGCTCCGAGCTGATCTCTCTAGCTAGCAGCAACTTTTGCAGATTTCCACCAGACAAAGTGAAAACCGGATCGCCGATACTGCCAAACACAACACCATACTTAGAAAGCAGTTCCCTTGCATAATTATCCATTTCTCTGCCCGAAACAACCCAGCCTCCACTGAGGACTCTCTGAATAACTAGATTGTCCCTTATCGATGAACCTCTACAACTCGCCAACTTATCTCTGTCTGAAGGCAGCGAAGCCACTCCGAGTCTTCTGAGTCTATGCGGCGGTAGATTTGTAACGTCAATTCCGCCGAGCAGGATTCTTCCAGAAATCACCTTTCTAACTCCGAATAGTCCTTCTTGAAGCTCCTCCTGGCCATTGCCGGCCACTCCCGTTATAGCGATAAGCTCACCCTTTCTAGCCTCGAAAGACACATCCCTGACTGCATCTGACCCTTCTACAGAAGACTCTACACAGATCTTCTCAACTTTTAGAACGACCTCTTCCGACAACGAACTCCGGACAGAAGACCCGGGAGATTCTTCTCCGGCCATCAAATCGTACAGTCCTTCGACCGAGATCTCATCTTTCCTGAAACTGCCTACTATAACCCCGGATCGAATCAGGTAAATCCTGTCGGACACAGAATAAGCTTCCCGCAGCTTATGAGTAATGAACACAACGCTCTTACCTTCACCCTTAAGTTTGTTGAAGGTTTCGAACAACTCTGCCTTCTCTTTTTCGGAAATCAGAGCGGTCGGTTCGTCGAATATTAAGATATCTGGCGAGTTCTGAAGCAGCCTCAGGATTTCCACTCTCTGTCTCTCTGCCAAGGAAAGAGTTCCAACCTCTCTATCCAGGGGCAGCTGTAACTGATATCGTCCTATCAACGTCTCAATGTATTCTCTGTAGCTTTTCGCCGTTCTTTTCAACCTATTCGCTTTACGTGCGATCAGAAGATTTTCAAGAACAGTAAGCCTGTCGATTACTCTCAGATTTTGCGGAACCATCCCGATGCCCATTTTTAAAGCCTGTGAAGGGTTCGACGGAGAGTAAGGCTCTCCTTTGAGAAGCATTGAGCCACTGTCTGGTTTTTCTATTCCAACAATTGCCTTCATGAGTGTTGACTTTCCCGCAGCATTCTCTCCCAGAAGCGAGATTAACTCGCCCGGGAAAAAGGAAAGCGTCACTCCATTTAAAGCTTTTGTTCCGCTCATCTCATAAGTTTTCTTAAGATCCGATACTTCCAAAATCGGCTTAGACAACTCAGCCCCCAAGTAGTGATTTTCCCTCTACAATGTTACCATCACAAAAGAAAAGCGGAAAGCTATTTTAAGCTTTCCGCTTCTATTAGAAGTACCTACTCAAGCCAACTCCTCTTCCTGTAAACGAGAAGGGATTGAAGCTTCTTCCACCTGCAGATTTGCATACATGTCAAGACCCGTTCCAGCAGGTATAAGCTGACCAACAATTACATTTTCCTTCAGCCCCTGAAGGAAGTCTGACTTACCCGCAACAGATGCCTCGGTGAGAATTTGAGGCGTTTGCTGGAACGATGCGGCCGACAGCCACCCTTCACTCTCAAGAGATGCCTTTGTGATCCTTAGAAGCTTTCGCTTGAACTTAATGGGATCTTTCGGCATTATCTGGATCTTCTTCTCGGGAATTACCGTATCGGGGTTGAAGTCATCGACCAGCTTCTGATACTGATCCTCATCCACATCATAGATCAATATCTGCTTGATTCCGCCCTTCAATATCTGATTCAGGAGCTCTTCCGTAATCGGCTCGGCCTCGGCTGCAATCTTATGTATCTTTCCATCTTCATCTTCGCCTAGGACTCTCCTCGCCAACCGCTTGTCGATTACGTATTCCCTGTTTTCGCCAACTCTACTGTTGGCTTCCTCTATAGACTTGTTAATCTTCCTAATTTCTACTATGTCGAGAAGATCCCCGGGTAAAAAGTCGGTATCTCCCGGATCGGTTATCTCGACCTTTGAAAGCATCTGTCTGATGATAAGTTCAAAGTGCTTGTCGTGAATTTCGACTCCCTGTTCGGCATAAACCCTCTTGATCTCAGTCAGGAGGTAAAGCGCCGTCTGAACGAGGCCTAGCTTTTCCATAAGTTTCCTTGGCCTCACCGTTCCAGTTGTTATGGTCTCTCCTTCTAGGACTTTGTCGCCAATCTCGATTTTTGGCTTTATGCTCGAGGAGAGATCGTATTCGCTGATGCCTCCGGTCTTCGTTTCGATGTAGACCTTTCTCCTACCCTTGTCGTCAGGGACGAGATCCTTCACGAAGCCTCCGTCACCCTTCTCAATGAACAGAGCTTCGGGATCCTTCAGCTTCTTTCGAGCTTCGAACAATTCCTCTGCCCTGGGAAGACCTCTGGTGATATCCTGTCCAGTCGCTATACCGCCAGTGTGGAATGTTCTCATCGTGAGCTGTGTACCCGGCTCTCCAATTGACTGGGCAGCAACTACACCTACGGATTCTCCAACATTCACTATTTCATGGTTTGAAAGATCCATTCCATAGCACATAGCACAAACACCACTGTCGGATTCACAAGTAAGAACAGACCTGACCTTTATCGTCGGTCGGACTAAGACCTTGTCGATCTCGTTCTTCTGTAGCTTCTTGGCAGTGAGTTCGTCTATCTTCTCCTGATACTTGACAAGCATTTCCTTGTTACTGTTCTTTATCGGATCACCTGCAAATACCTGACCGACGCAGGGGAAGATAACAACTTTCACTTCTTCGATATCCGAGTTCTTTAGCTGATGCAAAATATCGCTGCCGATATGGGTTCCCGCTTTGTATTCCTTATCGTTTATAGTGATGGTTTCTGCCAGCTCTGTATAGTTGATTAACCGGGTCACTTTCGGAATACTAAGCACTTCTTCTCGCGCAACTTCGACTTCGGTCCTGTAGTTCGAAAGGAAAGCCGCATCTTCATCTCTGATCATTGTATCGCGCAAGTATTCCTTTCCCGTCTTCCCATTCTTAAGAGCTCTTCCAGTCAGCGGGTTGATAATATCTGACGTAAGAACTCTTCCAAAGAGAAATTCTTCGAGCTTCTCTATCGTTACTCCGTCTGCCATGAGCTCTATCGCTTCAATGCCCTCGTGAGTTCCACAGTTCGGAGTCGTTACGGTTATAGTCTGGGAAACGTCTACAAGTCTTCTGGTGAGATAACCTGCAAACGACGTTCTTAGTGCCGTATCGGCAGAACCCTTTCTAGCTCCATGAGTAGATGTGAAGAATTCGAGCTCCGTAAGTCCATCTCTAAAGTTTGACTTTATCGGTACTTCGATCGTCTTTCCCGATGGATCTGCCATCAGACCTCGCATACCTGCAAGTTGCTTAAGCTGGTCGATATTTCCTCTGGCTCCGGAGTCAACCATCATGTAGATAGGATTGAAGGGATACTTCTCAAACTCTGTGTATGTCTTCTCCATTATCTCCTGAGTGGTATCTGACCAGATTCTGATTATCTCCTGAGTTCTTCCGTCTTCAGTCAAGAATCCCGACTTGTACAGATTCTCGATCTGATCTACCCTCTCCTGCGCGGCCTCTATAACCTTGTCCTTTTGCGGATACACAACAATGTCGTTTATGGATATTGTGAGCCCGGAAGCAGTCGCGTAATGGAATCCAAGAGACATCATGTCATCCAGAAGGTCTGCGGTTCTGTCTATTCCATATTCGTGGAAACAGTCATAGATTAGCTTTTTTATCGCTTTCTTGTTGAACTTCTTCATGTAGTCCCTAAGCTTTTCAGGAACTATGGTGTTGAAGATTATCCTTCCTACCGTCGTTAGCGTGAGCTCTCCGGATGAGGGATCTAGCTGAACAAGAATAGGATCGTGAAGTGATATATATTCCATGTCGTAAGCAAGAAGCGCTTCTCCCGGAGAAGAGAACTTCCAGTCAACCCATTCAAGGGCCTTCTGCCTAACCATCCTCCTCGCTTCAACATCGGAAATCTTTTCATCTTTGAGGAGGGCTGAGTAGTAATCCATTACCTCTTTCTCTTTCTTCTCATGATCGCGGTCAACGGTCGTGAGATAGTAAACACCGACGATTATGTCCTTGCCTGGCATCGAAATGGGTTTCCCGCTTGCGGGGGAAATCACGTTGTATCTGCTCAGCATAAGGAACTTCGCCTCTGCCTGCGCAGCTGCGGATAAAGGCACGTGAACGGCCATCTGGTCTCCGTCAAAGTCTGCGTTGAATGGTGCGCAGACAAGCGGATGAAGCTGAATCGCGTTTCCTTCGACCAATTTGGGTATGAAAGCCTGTATGGATATCCTGTGAAGCGTCGGTGCCCTGTTGAGGAGAACGGGGTGTCCCTTGATCACATCTTCGAGAACTTCCCACGCTTCGGGCATTTCCTTTTCTATGATTGTTTTCTTAAGTTTTCTCGCCGTCTTGCTCGATTCACTTCCGTGAAGCAGCTTTGATAGAACGAACGGTTTGAACAACTCCATTGCAACCCTCTTGGGGATTCCACATTCATGAATCTTCAGGTCCGGCCCAACGACGATGACCGCTCGACCGGAGTAATCTACCCGCTTTCCAAGCAGATTCCTTCGGAATCTCCCCTTCTTGCCCTTCACCAGGTCGGTGAGAGACTTCAAAGGCCTTCCCGATTTGTCGGATACTGCTTTTCCCACTCTACCGTTGTAGATTAGGGAGTCAACTGCCTCCTGAAGCATCCTCTTCTCGTTTCTGATTATTATGTCGGGAGCCCCGATCTGCAGTAATTTTGCAAGCCTGTTGTTTCTATTAATGACTCTCCTGTATAGGTCGTTGAGATCCGTCGTGGCAAACCTTCCGCCTTCAATCTGAATCATGGGTCGCAGGTCCGGAGGAATTACCGGAACAACATCCATTACCATCCATTCCGGCCTATTGCTAGACGCTATGAAGTCCTTGACATACTTGAGTCTTCTGAGAAGCTTGAGAGCCCTGGCACTGCTTTTGGGAATAGTCTTCAATTCATGTTCTATCGCTACCTGTAGCTCTTCGAGATCCATGCCCTGCAATAGTTTCTTAATTGCTGCCGCACCGTAATCACAGGTTACTTTGCCCGGGTAAAGCTCTTTGTATGCCTCATATTCGTTCTCTATCAAGACTTCACCGATCGTTCTTCCTGTCTCCTCCGAGACTGCAGGGTCGATCTCGGTGATTATGACTATAGGTCTATCGCTCTCGGTATCTGTTTCAACTTCGAACTTGCCGGGATAATACTCGTCGAAGATCTTATACTCAGTCGCCGAAAGAACTTCATCTTCAAAAAGGAATCTGTCGGCAAGGGTATCTCCCTTATGAACTTCATCCTCATTCTGAACATAAATGAGAGCACCTTCGAAAACCGGGTATTTTTTCTCAATTCCCGTCTCATCCTTGACGATTATCCAGTTCAGTTCTCTCTCGGTACTGCTGTCGATCCTCTCGATAGTGACTTTACCGTCAATGTCCGTTGTAACCGGTCCGTGAGGGTTTTTTACCTTGTAACCTTGCTCTACTTCGAAGCTGAGTTTCTTCGTGTATATTTCGTATTCGGTCTGGTACATCGTCATTCCAGGGAAGAAGTCCGTCTCCTTAGGGTCTGTCACGACATAAAGTCTCTCTATAACCCTCTTAGATCCGTAATAGATGATGTTCTCGAGATCCTTCGCAGGAATGTTCAAAAGTGAAGAAAGAACACTAGGCGCACTCTTCAAGTACCAAACATGAGTAACAGGAGCGGCGAGCTCAATGTGACCCATTCTTCTCCTGCGAGCCTCTTTAGATTCGACTCTCACACCACAACGTTCACATACTGTGCCCTCGTACTTTTTACCCTTGTACTTTCCGCATGTACATTCGTAGTCTTTTGTCGGACCAAAGATCTTCTCACAGAAGAGTCCGTCTCTCTCCGGTTTGAATGTGCGATAGTTAATCGTCTCGGGCTTCTTGACTTCCCCGCTTGACCAGCCCTTGATTCTGTCCGGCGACGCGATATCAATTTCCAGCTTATTGACTTTTCTCTTATACGCGCTTACTGGCATCTGCTTCCCTCCTTGAGGGGTAGCTCCCTTCTATTGATCCTCATAATTTATCCACATCCAGCTCGACATTGTTCTGGTCAAAAACTTTGACGTCGAGAGAAAGCCCCTGAAGTTCCTTTATAAGAACCTTGAAACTCTCAGGTATTCCTGGCTCGGGGATGTTAACTCCCTTGAGTATTGCCTTATAGACATCATTTCTTCCTTTGATGTCGTCAGATTTAATTGTGAGCATTTCGTTCAGAGTGTGGGCCGCTCCATATGCCTCAAGCGCCCAGACTTCCATCTCACCAAATCTCTGACCTCCAAAGTGAGCCTTTCCACCTAGAGGCTGCTGATGTATGAGTGAATAGGGACCTGTAGATCTTGCGTGAATCTTGTCCTTTGCTATATGAACTAGCTTGAGCATGTACATTATTCCTACCACTATCGGGTAGTCAAAAGGTACGCCAGTCCTACCGTCTCTTAGGGTAACTTTACCTGTCTTCAGCTCTTCGCTGTCACCGGCTTCAAGTCCAAACTCTTTTCTAGCCTCGTAAAGCTCATTCATGATCTCTTCTTCTGTAGCCCCATCAAAGATTGGTGTCGCAAAGTAACGATTCGTAAGTTTCCCAAGCCAGCCGAGATGTGTCTCGAGCACCTGCCCGACATTCATCCTCGACGGAACGCCAAGAGGTGAAAGAACAAGCTGTATAGGAGTTCCGTCAGGAAGGAAGGGCATATCCTCTTTTGGGATGATATTCGAAACGACACCCTTGTTGCCGTGTCTACCCGCAAGCTTGTCTCCTACATCCAGCGGCTTTCTAATACCAACGAAGACTTTAACAAGCTTGTTTATGCCCGAACCGAGTTCAGAAACCTCTTCCTTCTCGAAAACCTTGACGTCGATGACTCTACCTTCAACACCATGAGGGAGTTTCAACGATGAATCCTTGACATCTCGTCCCCTATCTCCAAAAACCGACCTGATAATCTTCTCTTCGGGGGTGGTCTCGGATTCGCCCTTTGGAGTCACCTTTCCAACAAGAATATCCTGAGACGTGACATAAGCTCCTACTCTCACTATACCGCTCTCATCAAGATTCTTAAGAGACTCTTTCGAGACATTTGGAATATCAGCAGTTATCTCTTCGGGACCAAGTTGAGTATCCCTGGCGATTGTTTCATACATCTCAACATGAATAGTTGTGAAAATGTCGTCTTCGAGAAGCTCCTGGTTGACGAGAATGGCGTCTTCGAAGTTGTACCCCTCCCAGGGCATAAAAGCTACAAGAACGTTCTTACCCAGTGCAAGCTCTCCCATCTCGGTCGATGGACCGTCGGCGATAGGAGTGCCCTTCTCCACGACTTCACCAACCGAGACAATTGGACGCTGGTTTACCGCGGTATCCTGATTGGTTCGAACAAACTTATACAACGTATAGACATCTTCAATTGCTCTTCCTTTATCGTCAAGTTCCGGCTTCCCCTTTTCGTCTATTCTTTGCACAATGATTCTTCTTCCGTCGACGTTAACAACTTTACCCCGATGCTTCGCAAGAACTACATATCCGGAGTCTCTTGCAGCTACTCCTTCGACACCGGTGCCGACTATAGGAGCTTCAGACTTGACAACAGGAACCGCCTGTCTCTGCATGTTAGATCCCATCAGTGCTCTGTTTGCGTCATCATTTTCGAGGAACGGGATCAAAGAAGTCGAGATTGAGACAATCTGCTTGGGGGAGACTGACATGAAGTCCACTTCCTCCCTTATAACATATCTCACTTCACCGGCGTAACGAATCTCTACGTTTTCATCGGCAATACGCCCGTTGTCGTCCATTTTAACTGTGGAGTGAGCGATATTGTAATTTTCCTCTTCATCTGCTGCGAGATAAACGATATCTTCAGTAACGAACCCCTTCTGCACCTTCCTGTAAGGTGTGAGAATGAAACCATACTTGTCTATCTTCGCAAAAGTTGCCATTGAGGTCATAAGACCAATATTTGCGCCTTCAGGCGTCTCTATAGGACACATCCTCCCATAATGAGAGTGATGGACGTCACGCACCTCAAACCTCGCGTGTTCCCTCTTCAAACCTCCCGGCCCGATTGCAGACAATCTTCTCTTGTTCGTCAATTCAGCCAGAGGATTTACCTGGTCCATGAACTGCGAAAGCTGACTTGTTGCAAAGAATTGATGCAGCGTGGTCATGAGAGTTCTTACGTTAACCAGGCTCTGCACCGAAATCTTGTCGAAGGAAGTGTATATCGTAAGCTTCTCTTCGAGAAGCTTATGGATCTTCATAAAAGCCTTCTCAAACTCAGTTTCCATAAGCTCGCCCACTGTTCTTACTCGCTTGTTTCCCAAATGGTCTTTGGTATCGAGAAGTTCGGGCCGGCTTTCTATCTCTGTCAAGTGCCTGGCAGCAAGTACAACATCTAGAACAGTGAGAACACTCGACTCTTCGGCATAGTCGGTGTCTTTCGAAACCTTCTTTCCTTCGATCTCCTTTAGATAGTCTTGATAGACTTTCTTAAGTCTGCTGTTGACCTTGTACCTTCCAACGTTTGAGAAGTCAAAGCGGTCCGGACTGAAATAAAGGTTAGTAATATAACTCTTTGCAGCATTTATCCTCGGAATTTCGCCCGGCCTAAGCTTCCTGAAAAGCTCTATGTAAGCGTCGTCCTCAGTCATACCTTCACCGTATGTCTTCTGCAAAGCGCTGAAGGTCTTCATAGCTATAGGAAGCGGCATCTTGATGGTCTTCACATCGGCTTCAATTGCCCTTGCAATAATATCCTCTGTAAGAAGTGTTCCTTTCTGAGCTATCAAATCTCCTCCGGGAGTCTTGACATCTTCAAGAATCATGCTTCCGACACTTGCGAGCAATTCGTCTTCATCCGACCCGTCATATTCATGTTCGAAAAGTCTCAGTAGATCAAGATCATTCTCGTAACCCAATGCCTTCAAGAAGACGAAGAAGTTCAGTTTCCTTCTTCGGTCGATCCTCGCCTGCATTATCTGCTTGTTAGGGTTAAGAAGTATCTCAAACCAAGCTCCCTTTACAGGCAGAAAATGGGCAACATAAATCGGCAGAGAACCAGACACTGCCTTTGTGGGTTCGTCAACAAAGTAGACACCCGGCGACCTTACAAGCTGATTGACTATTACTCTCTCCGCTCCGTTAATTATGAAAGAGGCGTTATCAGTCATGAAAGGCAAGTATCCGAAGAAAGCCTCTTCCTCCTTGATCTCTCCTGTATAGAGGTCGGTGATTCTTACGGTCACATAAAGCGAAACGGAATAAGTTAGCCCCTTGTCTTTGCACTCCTGGATGGAATGCTTTGCCTCGCCGATTCTAGTTGAAACAAAATCCAGAGAGAAACCTTTCTCGCCCTTCTTAAGATCCGAACGCTGAATTTGCGATTTAATTGGAGAATACTTCTTCAGAACACTCAGAAGACCTTCATCGATGAACCATTGAAAGGAACGAGTCTGGATCTCAATGAGATTCGGAATTTCAAGAGGTTCATACACTCTTCCAAAGACCCACCGCTCTCGTTTGCCAAAATTGGCCTTTCTCATCAGATCACCTCTCGTATGTTTGAGCACACCAAACCCACATCAGAGCATCATCCCTGATGTGGGTGTATTTATTATACAGACAATATGTAACCAGACAATTGCCCAATTACTTCAGTTCGACTTCGGCGCCAGCCTCTTCGAGCTGCTTCTTCAGTTCTTCTGCCTCCGCTTTCGGAAGGTTCTCCTTCACAACACCCTCTGGACTGCCGGCCTTTTCAACAAGATCCTTTGCTTCCTTGAGTCCGAGTCCGGTAATTGTTCTAACGACTTTAATGACATCGATTTTCTTAGCCCCAAAAGACTTCAAAACAACCTTGAATTCAGACTGCTCCTCTTCTTCCTCGACCGCTGCTCCGCCCGCTACAGGCCCTGCTGCAACTGCCATAGGTGCTGCTGCACTGACTCCAAATTCATCTTCAAGTGCTTTCACCAGTTCCGAAAGTTCTGAAACTGTCATTTCTTTTATTGCGCTTATAAGTTCTTCCTTAGTCATCTTACCACACCTCCACCTGAATCATTCAGCTTTTTTATCCTTAATTGCATTTAGAGCATACAGGAACTTTGTCAATATTCCGTTCAGAGTATATACAAGACCGGTTATCGGGGCGGCGAATCCTCCAACGACCATTGCGATCAACTGATCTCTAGACGGAAGCTTCGCCAACTCAGAAGCCTGGCTGCCGGCAAAGTATCTGCCTTCAAGATACCCTGATTTTATCAACGGAAGGGTCTTGTTATTCTTGTTAAACTCAGTGATTATCTTTAGCGCCGAGACCGGGTCTTCGTCCTCGACAGTCAGTACCGCCGTAGTTCCGATGATTGACTCTTTCCATTCACTCTCGTCGAACCCGGCCTTGTTCAGAGCAAGCCTGACCAATGTATTCTTCTTTATTGTGAACTGAGCTCTATCGTCGTACTTTTCGTAGAGCTTGTCCCTGAAAGCAGTGATACCGTCAACCTTCATACCCTTGTAGTCGGCGAACAGAATCAATGAAGACTTTTTGTAGGCTTCTGTTAGGCTCTCAACGATCTCTTCCTTTCTTTCTCTGGTTAGCACTTCTTGCACCTCCTTTCAAAAAAGCGGCCCCAAATCGAGGCCGCAGAAGGCATTCACTTCTACTTACCTCGGTAGGTGGCTTACGCTCTTAATAACCTACTGTCTTTGGCAGTGAGTACATATATGCTTGGGTATCTTAAGCTATTTCTCGGTTTCTTTAACAAAGTAGACCTTTATTCCTGCACCCATGGTTGTAGTGAGGAATACCTTTTGAACAAACCTTCCTTTTGAACCGGATGGCTTCATCTTCATTATTTGATCGAGAGCTGAAACGAAGTTTTCGCGAAGCTTCTCCTTGTCAAACGACTTCTTTCCAACGGGCAGATGTAGATTACCGGTCTTGTCGTTCTTGACTTCGATCCTGCCTGCCTTAAAACCCTTCACGGCATCTTCAACGTCTGTTGTCACAGTTCCTGCTTTCGGGGACGGCATCAGACCCCGGGGTCCCAGGACTTTCCCCAATCTACCTATGTCTCTCATCATGTCTGGAGTAGCTATCGCGACATCGAAATCGGTCCAGCCACCCTGAATCTGCTGAACCAAATCGTCGGATCCAACGAAATCCGCGCCAGCCTGCTTGGCAACTTCTGCCTGCTCCCCCTTCGCAAACACTAGAACCCTAACATCCTTTCCAGTTCCGTTAGGAAGAGAGATAGTACCTCTGACCTGTTGATCTGATTTGGCTGGATCTATCCCGAGCTTTATGTGCATCTCAACCGTTTCGTCAAACTTTGTCGGCGGAAAACTCTTCAAAAGCTCGATTGAATCCTCCACAGAGTAAACCTTATTTCTGTCAACGGATTTCCTCGCCTGAATATATCTCTTTGATCTAACCGGCATTTAAACCCCTCCTCAACCTACGATTTCGATGCCCATATTGCGAGCTGTTCCAGCGATAATTTTCGCAGCGGCATCTACTGTTCTGGCGTTGAGATCAGGCATCTTGATCTTCGCAATCTCCTCAAGCTGTGCTCTGGTAACCTTCCCAACTTTGTCTCTATTGGGCACTCCTGAACCCTTTTGTATTCCGGCTGCCCTAAGCAGCAAGAAACTAGCAGGTGGAGTCTTGAGGATGAAGCTGAAGGATCTGTCGGCATATACCGAAATAACAACCGGTAACACCATACCGGCTCTGTCAGAAGTCTCTGCATTGAACTGCTTGCAGAACCCCATAATATTCACTCCATGTTGACCGAGAGCCGGTCCAACTGGAGGCGCTGGCGTTGCCTTCCCCGCTTCAAGCTGAAGCTTGATTTGGGCAATGACCTTCTTAGACATATTTACTTACCTCCTTGTGGTTAACGGGCTATGCCCTCCCACTCTTTCTAGTAGACTAGACGATTCTTTCAACCTCAGATAAGCTGAGGATAACCGGTGTTTCTCTTCCGAAAATGCTCACAACGACTTTCAGTTCCTGTCTTTCAGGATCGAGACCCGTCACTTTTCCAACAAAGTCCTCAAACGGACCTGTATTAATTCTGACGACCTCTCCGATATCAAACTCAACTTCAATCTTGACAGGACCACCTGAGTGCTCTTCATACTCTTCAATACCGACTAATCTGAGCAGAGCCTTTATTTCCTTTTCCTTAAGCTGCACAGGCTGTCCACCTACAGAAACGAAGTTCACGACGTTCGGAGTATTCTTGACGAGATTCCACGTCTCTTCGTTCATTATCATCTCAATGAATACATATCCAGGATACAATCTTGTCCGGATGATTTTGAAGATCTTTATCTCTTTCCGTCCAGGGAGATCGGAAATCTCGATCCTTCCCTCAGTCTTGGAAAAGATCTTCCTTGTATCTCCAAACAACTGTCCGCGCTTCACAAGATTACCCTTCTTAGCTACCTTGGCGTCATAACAATCGGGGTGAACAAGATAGACATCTTCTTCGCCGTTCTCTTTTTCAACAACGATGCGCTTCATCTTCTGTGTATATACTATCTTTCCATCCAGCTCACAGAAGTACTCACCTTGCTTTGCAAGAGGCATTCCCTGCCTTATCCTCGCACCCATTTTTATTCCGGTCTCAATTTTTGCGCTTTCGGGAATGTAGTAAGTCTTCGTATATCGCCTATCGGCAGTTTCAATAAAGATAACTCGGTAGTTCTTTACTTCCGCCACCGTACCGTCGTTTTTCACCTTTATTTCTACTTCTTCAGCGACAGGGTCACCTTTTGCTACATCCTGATTGTCCTTAACAAGAAGCCTGGCGTTGGCGGGGACAATATACTTCTCGGCAGCGACATTGGTTCTATCAAGTTTCGTCTCTTCCGGCACAAGGATCTTGCCAAACATGTGCGAAACACCGAAAGACTCTATCTTAATCTGAATTGCCTCTCTGATAGAGTTTTCGAGACCAGAGTAAGTCTGAATTATGAACCATCTCTTTCGCACAGTCAATCACCAACGTAGAACAGCATTAAACGGCGCCTGTCAAGAAATTGAGAAGCGACCCGATTACATTAGTAAAGAGAATATCTAGAAGAGCAAGAAAAGCTCCCGCCACTACCAGAATGACGAGCACGGCACCTGTAGACGAAATCATCTGCTCCCTGTTAGGCCATGTCACCTTCTTAACTTCGCTCTTTACTTCGGAAAGGAACTTCCAAAACTTTGCCTTGGCCATGGGATTCCTCCTGACTCAGTTGAAACGACTCAACCTTACTTCGATTCTTTGTGCTCGGTATGCTTTCTGCACTTTGGACAGTACTTGCTCGTGTCCAGCTTATACTTCTTCTGGCGGTTCTTGAACCTGTAATAGTTTCTAGTACCGCACTCAGAACATTTCAACGTTACAAGAACCTTATTTCCCTTAGTTTTCTTTGCCATTGCTTGCACCTCAACAGTAGCAAAATTAATGGTGGTAAGGGGTGGGTTTGAACCACCGAAGGCATTCCGCCAGCGGATTTACAGTCCGCCCCCTTTGACCACTCGGGCACCTTACCACCGATAGTTAACCTATGGAGCCAACGAAGGGACTTGAACCCCCAACCTGCTGATTACAAATCAGCCGCTCTTCCGATTGAGCTACGTTGGCCCGACGCACGATACTTATTATATCTAATGACCTTATCCCTGTCAACAAGGCAAATAAAGTATTTTCTGCGTTTGCCCGAACATGAAGTGATCCGGTTACTTAACTTTCGGTACAAGGATCATCAGCATTTCCTCATTTCTTATCCTGATGTATCCTTCTTCTAGCTCCTTCAACGCTACGGTGATCTTATCGCCTGCAGCCCTTACCGTTGCTGCATCAAGCTTTGGGCGGCCAAAGTCCTCAAGGTCTTCCGCTCTCTTAGCAGCAGCCACAGGAATTGCATACTTGTGCCTTATTCTCTTCAAAAGCAAATCATAATTGATTATCATGTGGTTTTCTCCTCAAACAGGAATCTTTCTCCCTTTTCTTTCACGATTCTATCAACACGGAGCCTTGCTGCGGTGATGATAGCCTCAAGTTGATTTACCGAGTGGTTTAAGTTATCGTTAACAACAAGATACTGAAAGTGTTTTACCTGTTCTAGTTCCCACTTCGCATCTTCCAGCCTAACCTTGAGCGATTCGGTGTTCTCGGTTCCCCTCGCTTCGAGACGCTTGACCAGCTCACCATAAGAGGGTGGAGCCACAAATATATAGACTGCGTCTGTAAGCTCCCTCATTACTGACATCGCTCCCTGAATATCTACATCCAGCAAAATATCTCTACCCGAATCAACACTCTTTCTAACTTGTGTTCTGGATGTTCCATAGTGATTCCCATGAACCTTGGCCCACTCCAGAAACTCCTCTTCTTCTATAAGTCTTCTGAATTCATCTTGCGTCACGAATATGTAGTCTTTCCCATCGACTTCTGTCGGGCGTCTCTTTCTTGTAGCATAAGAAACCGAAAAATCAAGATCGCTGTTGGCCTCAAGCACTACCTTCAGTATTGAGGTCTTTCCCGCCCCTGAAGGGCCGCTAATCACAAAAACTATGCCTTTCATTCTTCAAAGCTCTGTCCAGAAACCCTTATGTCTTCCAGAAGCTTCTCAATATCGCTGAAAGTCTGCATGAATCTGGAAGCGATCGTCTCGGGTTGAATAGCTGAAAGAATTATGTGGTTACTATCGGTGATGACGATTGCCCTGGTCTTTCTTCCATAAGTGGCATCGATAAGCTTTCCTTCGTCTTTTGCAACTTCCTTGAGCCTTTTCAGCGGCGCGGATTCGGGATTGACTATCGCGATAACTCTGTCACCTATGATTACGTTTCCGAACCCAACATTAATGAGTCCGTACAAGTGAAACACCTCCTACTCTATGTTCTGAACTTGTTCTCTAAGCTTATTGACCAGTGTTCTACCTTCGATGGAAAGATTTGTTATCGCAAGCTTCTTCGATTTCGATGCAATGGTTGAAAGCTCTCGATGCATCTCCTGGCAAATGAAGTCCATCTGCACTCCACTCTCTTTGTCAGTTCGCATAACTCCCCTGAACGACTTCAGATGAGAGTGCAACCTTACGATTTCCTCCGATATATCGGCCCTTTCAGCTAGAAGCGCTACCTCCTGCTCCAATCTGTTCTCGTCAAACTGACCTTCAAAAATCGTCTCGATTCTCTTCTTCAGGAAGTCGCGATAGTACAGAACCATGTCCTCAGAACTAGTAAGAAGCTCATTAGCAATAGCTTCAAGTCTATTAAGATACTCGCTCATCGCTAGAGCAAGGTTCTGCCCCTCCCTTTCTCTGTCTGCGTTGAGCTGATCCAAAGCTTCAATAAGCAGTTCTTCAATAACACTCCAAATTTTGTCTGCGAGGTCTTCAGAAGGTCTGCTCCTGAAAATCTCCTTGAACCTGGCCATCGAATCGACAGAAACCTCACCGGCTAGTTCAAAACGGTCCTTAATCGTTTTCAGAGAGTTGAAAATCGAGGAGGCTATACCATAGTCAGGCTGGAGAAGATCATCGCTGTCCTCAAGAGATATGTCGATCTTTGCTCTAACCGTCCCTCTTTTGAGGTTTTCCTTTATAAACCTACTTGCTCTCATTTCTAGCTCAGAGAAAGCATCTCCTATGTTTATATCGACATTCAAATACTTCGAATTGACTGTTTTCAGTTCCACGAATGCGTTTACGCCGCGAAGAGCCTTTTCGACCCTCGCATATCCGGTCATGCTCCTGAGCAACTATATCACCTCAAAGGCAATTAAATCTAACTACAGTCAATTATAACCGTTTGTGGCTAGAATTTCAAAAGAGGAATCGTTTTCTTCAGTTTTTCTATCAAAACCTCCACATCTTCCTCTGTTGTGAATCTTGACATACTTATTCTTATTGATCCCGAGGCAATCGATGGACTTATTCCCATCGCATCTAGTACATACTGACCTCCATCATTTCTTGAAGAACAAGCCGAAGAGGTACCAACAAAGACGCCTTCTTCTGATAAAGCATTAACCAAAACTTCTGATCTTATTCCGCCGAAAGATGCATTTACTGTGTTGCAGATGGAGCACTCAGGAGTATTGATATATCCTCCTAGCTCAACAGCAGCTCTAGATATTCTATTCTGAAAGTCTTTCGTTATTCCGGATGCTTTCTCCATACAATCTATAGCTCTTTGCATCGCTATCGAAGTCACTAAGACACCGGGCACGTTTTGTGTACCGGAGCGCAAACCTCTTTCCTGATTTCCTCCTGTGAGCATAGGTTTGATTGGAGATCCCCGTTTGACGAAGGCGATTCCAACGCCTTTCGGTCCGTGAAATTTGTGAGAAGAGAACGAAGCGTAATCGCAAAACGAGGATTCCGGAGTGAAGGGAATCTTCCCGATTGTCTGTACAGCATCGACATGATAGAGAAGATCTAGACCAACTAACTCTCTGCCTATCTCCTCGAAAGGCTGGATCGCTCCTGTAACGTTATTCACAGCCATTACAGAAACGAGAAAGGTCTCGTCATCTACTTCTCTCAGGAGCTTCTCGGCCTCAACTATTCCGTTGCTTTCGGGCGGAATTTCGACATAGTCGATATCGAGAATTGCCTTAAGATCTTTGAGTGTATTGAGAACGGCCTTATGCTCGATTGAAGTCGTCACTATCTTCTTCTTCTTCCCCCTGAAGAAGACCGTGGACCTTAAGATCCAGTTTATCGTCTCGGTCGCACAAGAAGTAAAGAAGATTTCGCTGGAATTGCAAGAGAGACATGAGGCCACCCTTGCACGCGCCTCCTCCAGCATTCTTGACTGCTTTACACCAAATGTATGCATAGAATTCGGATTAGCGTACTCTTCAATACAAAGACTTGCCATCAGTTCGGCAAGATCAGACTCCATTTGAGTAGTAGCATTGTTGTCAAAGTAACGAATCAAGATCTTACCATCTCCTCAAATTCCTTCTCATCGATTATCTGCGTTCCGAGAGAACGAGCCTTCTCCGCTTTCGACCCCGGGTTATTCCCGACAAGAACGTAATCGGTATTCTTCGAAACCGAAGACATAACCTCTCCTCCCAGTTCAACAATCCTCTCCTGAATTTCCTTTCTAGAATAGCCGGGAAGAGTTCCCGTTACCACGAATTTCATACCCTTCAGCGGCTTTGGACCATCACGACTTTCATCTTGTGTATTGACGAATCTCATCAATTCCTCGATCTCTTCTCTCACGGATTGATCAGATAGATGCTTTCTTATGTCTGAGGCCAACTGATCGCCTATTCCCGAAACTGCTTTCAGATCCTTTTCACTTGCAGACATGAGGGCTCTTAAACTTCCGAAGCTGTTTGCAAGATCCTTCGCAAGTTTGGATCCTACTCCTGGAATACCAAGCCCAGTTATAACCTTGAATAGCGGGTTATTCGTGCTCTTATTAATTGCCTTGATGAGATTGTCCGCCATCTTCTCCCCTATCCTTTCTCCAAGAGCCAAAAGATCTTCTTTTGTAAGTTTGTAGAGATCGGACGGGCTCTTCACAAGGCCCGATTCAACAATACGCTCGACTAGCTTTTCACCAAAGCCTTCGATGTCCATGGCCTCTCTGGAACAGAAGAACTGTATTCTCCTACCCACCTTAGCAGGGCAAGAGGGATTAAGGCACTTCAAAGCAACGTCCTCTTCTCTCTCTTTGCCTACCGGTCCTTTGCAAATTGGGCACTCGGAAGGAGGTTCTATTGGCTTCTCTACACCTGATCTCTTATCAGGAATACTCTTAACGATCTGTGGAATAATCTCCCCAGCCTTCTCTACAACAACTGTATCAAAGATTCTGATGTCCCTCTCCCTGACAAAGTCAAAATTGTGCATGCTTGCCCGTCTAACGGTTGTTCCGGCCAGTTGAACGGGTTCGAGTTCAGCAACAGGCGTTATAGTGCCTAGCCGACCGACACTGAGGTTAAGACTTATAAGTCTTGTCGTTGCTTGTTCCGCCGGAAATTTGAAGGCTATGGCCCACCTGGGCGCTTTCGTAGTGTATCCCAGTTCCTCCTGATAATGTAGATCGTCCACCTTGACAACTACCCCGTCAACAGCATAGTTCAGTGTAGATTTCAGCCCAGACCACGTCTTCCAGAATTCGATTACGCCTTCCGTGCCGTCTACAGTCTTGAAATTCGGCTCAATTTTCATTCCAATAGTCTTCAACAGCTCCAGCTGCTGGCTCTGCTTTTCAAGCCGAAACCTTTCTGGCTCCACTACCTGGTAGAAGAAGGCACTTAGTCTCCTCCCTGACACTTCTCTGGGATCAAGTTGTCTGAGAGTTCCAGCTGCCGCATTGCGAGGATTTGCAAAGGGCTGAAGACCGTCTTCTATTCGGGCTCTGTTAAGGTCATTGAAGACGTCTTTCGGGAGATATACTTCTCCTCTCAGTTCAATCGAAAGACTCTTCCTGAGTCTGAGAGGTATTGATTTGATCGCCTTTATGTTTTCGGTGACGTCCTCGCCGACAAAACCATCCCCCCTTGTTGCTCCTCTCACAAGCAATCCGTCTTGATACTTAAGCGATATTGACAGGCCATCGATCTTTAGCTCACACATGTATTGAACTCTTTCAATGCCAAGTGATTCTCTCACCCTCTTATCGAACTGCAATACCTCGGCCTCTGAGTAAGTATTGTCCAGGGAAAACAACCTGTGCTCATGAATCACTTCCTTGAAGGAGTTGATCGGTTTCAGGCCAACACGAACAGTTGGTGAATCAGGTGTCTTCAGTTCTGGATAACGTTCTTCAAGTTCGGTTAACTCATCAATCAGCCTGTCGTATTCAGAGTCAGAAATCTCTGGATCATCCATAACGTAGTACCTGTGAGCATGATAATCGATCTCTTTTCTCAGTTCGTCGACTCTCTTCTTAGCCTCATCGAATGGAATCACGTTAGCCCCTCCCAAAGAGTATTACAACTGCCACCGCATACTCCCGCTCATGAGAAATGCTTACCGTCAGATCTTCGCCACCCAGCAGCTTCTTCAGTTCCTCAGATGGAATCGGGCATCCCTTTTCATCAACGAGAAACTGGATTTTCGAGAACTCAAGGTCTCTACGCCCGGATGCCTTGACGAAGGCCTCCTTTGCGGCGAAACGCCCAGCTGCAAACTCCATCTTTCTCCGTTCATTTCCAAGAGAATCAAAGACATCTTTCTCTTGCCTTCCGAGTACCCTGTTTGCCACGGCTTCAGACATTCGCGAGATCTTGACTATGTCGATTCCAGCTTTCATTCTTGCTTATACCTCCACAACCGTGACTCCGCTACCGCCTTCTGAAGGCGCACCAATCCTGAAGCTCTTAACTTTCTTTGAGCGTCTCAAGTAACTCCATACTCCTTCGGCCAGTTTTCCAGTGCCTTTTCCATGAATTATGCAACCCTGCTTTGTTCCACTTATCTTGAGAGTCTGGAGAAAATTGTCAATGATAATAGGAACGTCTTCAGTAACACTTCCCCTTATATCGATCTCCTGAGTCATACTCTCACTGACATACTCGAGAGAAGAGGCATCTGATTCCGACTTCAATCTTCCGATGATTTTCACTTTTGAAAACGGGACCTTCAGCGTAATCTTACCTGAGTCAATTACAACTCTATCTCCATCGACTGCACTGACGATTCCTTCTGCTCCACTATCTATAAGCGTAACGGTATCGCCGATTTCGGGTATCTCAAAATCGCCGTCATCACATGAAGAACTTCCGAAACGCTTTAATTCACTTCTAAGCTCATTAAGTCTCTTGACCGCGGTAACCTTGTCTCTTTCATTTGAAGATCTTGACATGCTAATAGCCCGTTCAATTTCCTTTATTACAGATCCTAGTCTTTCCTCAAGATCGGCGATCTCTCTGCTGATCTCTCCATACCGCTTTTCCTTAATCATTGAAAGCTTGTCTTCAAATTCGCTGCTCTTGGATTCAAGATTCTTTTTCGTCCTCTGAAGTTCTCTTCGTTCCTCTTCTAGAGTCGACCTCTCTATATGAAGCTTCCCTATTACTGCCTCGAGATTTCTTGCATCACTATCAATATATGATCGAGCTCTTTCGATAATATCCGGTGCGAGTCCAAGTCTCTTTGAAACCTCTATCGCATTTGAGGAACCGGGAATTCCCATCAAGAGCCTATACGTTGGTCTAAGGCTGGCAACATCAAATTCTACGCTCGCATTAAGAATGTCGGAACGCTCCATAGCAAAGAGCTTAATTGGTGTCAGATGTGTTGTGAGGATCAATTTCGACTTTTCCAAAAGTTTCTCAACTATCGCAATCGAAAGTGCCGATCCCTCTACCGGATCAGTTCCCGCCCCCAATTCATCAAGCAAAACTAAAGAGTCACCGTCGGCATTCTCAATAATTCGGATTATCCTGGATACATGAGATGAGAACGTGCTTAGACTCTGCTCTATCGATTGCTCATCTCCAATGTCTGCAAAAAGCTTCTTGAAAAGCGGGATCTCTGATGTCTGATCAGCAAGAACGGGAAGACCACAGAGCATAAGTATTACAGAGAGACCTATTGTCTTCATCGCTACTGTTTTCCCGCCGGTGTTGGGTCCGGTAATGAAGACTCCATTGATTCCCTCTTCCATCGTAAATGTTATTGGAACTACCTTCTCGTCATCGATCATAGGATGTCTGACGTCCTTCAGGAAGAAGCGACCCGATGACGAAGGCCCAATGAAAACTCCATTCCTCTTCTTGGCATATCTGCACGTTGCGAAAAGAGCATCAAGGATTCCAAGCGCTTCCAGTGAAGGTTCAAGCCTTTCAAAGGTATTGAAGAAGTAAGTCGTCAGTTCTCTAAGTATCCTTCTTATCTCCTCTTCTTCTCTCGATTGCAGAATCCTCATCGAATCATTAAGAGCAATCAGCTCTTGTGGCTCGAAATAGACGGTCGCCCCACTTCCAGAAGAGCCATGAATCACTCCCTGATACTCATTCTTCTTGCTCGCAGACAACGGCAAGACATAACGACCCTCTCTACTCAGCACTAGACTGTCTGTGAGCCCGTCTTTATACCTGTTCATTATAGAATCAAGCTTTCCTCTCAGGTTTCTGGTAAGTGACTTGAGTTCGTTTCTGATTTCCTTCAAGGCTGGAGAGGCACTGTCCTTTATCTGCCCTTCTTCCGAGATCTTCTTCTTGACTTCGTTTATAAACCCACGTTCACATCCAAGAAGAGCAACAACTTCGCCCACAGCAGTAAACTCCGAAGAGACTCGTTCAAAGAATTCCTTGAGCCGACAGATGTTCTCCATGGTAACGGCACTTCTGTAAAGCTCTTCACAGCCAAGGCTGAAACCTCGTTTCACCCTGTTGATATAATCACTTAGATCGTGAAAGACTGAAAAAGGTGGCTCCCCCTCATTTTGAAGAATAATACTGAACTCGCTCGCTCTTCTGTAGAGTAAGTCTGTGTCATCTACCAATGGCCTTAGAGATTTGATTCTCTCTCTACCGTACCTTGATATCGCCTTCTTAGAAATATCTTCCAGAACGCAATCAAACTCCAGAAGTCGCAGCGCATCTTCATCGAACAAGGAATCCATCCGGTAACTCCACCCTTCTAATTATCTTTGGCATAAGCTTCTCCCTGTTTCTTCTGTCGTAAACTGCAATCAGCGCGTACACAACCACAATTGAAGCAAAAGCTGCCCCTAGGGCCAATCCTTCAGAATTGAGAATGATGTTCGTCACAATCAAAGTAACCAGGAAAACGGCTAAGGGTATTCCATAAACAATCATCGAGACCCTAGTTGCGTTTAGCTTCCCTGTCTCTATTTCCACAGTATCCCCTGGATCGACTTCTACACCATTCCTTAAGGCCTTTAAGGTAACTTTCTTATCGCCCAAAGAAACAACGCAGTTATTCTTAGAACCGCACGTAGAACAGGCTTCGGTTCGCGCCTTTTCCAGGAGCACCGTATCTCCTTCCAGCTCCTTAACAACGGCCAACTCTCTCATATCGACAACCTCCGCTAGAAACGGTAAGTAATCTCACCGCCTGCATGAACAACTGGAAGTGTTTTCATTCCGAAGAACTGCTCTAACTCAAGGCCCGCCAAAACTCCGAAGGAAAGAAAGCCAACTCTAACGTAAACGACGGGAGTAATCGAGAAGAAGATTCCGAATTTTTCAAAGTTTGCAGTCATAAGGCCAACCCGAGAGACAACTCTTAGCCCGGCGGCCGATTCCTCTGTAAGATCGTATGCATGGCCAGCAAAGGCTTTTAGGATCGAGTTAAAATGGCCGCTCTTATAGAATAGCTCCGAGGAAGAGGGAGAAATGAAGGAGAAGTTTCCTCCAATTTCAAATGAGTTCTTCCCTATTCGGCTAATGACATATGCTGCGTTTATTCCGTCATAGATCAGCATATCACTTTCCGACTCTATACCAGAGTAGTGAATACCATCTATAATCAACGAAGAAAAACCCAAGGAACCCAATACGATTACCATCAGGAACACAACTATCGCTTTCACACGACACCTCCAGTTTATCGAGATTATAGCATGTGTTTTTATGACGTACCGAAGGCCAAACAAATATGGAGCTCTTTGATTTTGGAACTCACTTAAGCAAGGCAGCAAGATAACCGACAGTTCTGTACCTGTCTCCGATGACTTCGCCGCTCGTCGTGTTGCATAGTATATCCATCGATTCAAAGGTTTCTCTAACAGCCACCATAGGTCCTAGACCACAGGCAGTGATTCGCTCGCTTCTGGATATATCGTATGCCTCTGCGTACTTCCTCTCCTTGACAAGATTCACTAGTCTCCTGTCTTTCTCGATAGTTGTTTCGTGAGACTCGTAGTGATTCAGATCCGAGGAAGCGATTATCAGTAGGTTACTCTTCTCACTCAGGATCTTCCTTAGCAGCCCGGAAACCATTAATGCCACTTCCAGTCTTTGATCACTCATAATTATCGGCACGATTTTGAAGTCACTGTATATAAACTGCAGGAACGGTAGCTGGACTTCTATAGAGTGTTCGTACAGGTGGGCGGCCGTATCAGATACCACAAGTCCGCTAGACATAGTCATAATTGACTTCCCAAGCTCTTTATCTATCTCTACTTCACCCAGAGGTGTGCCCCAAGAATCTTCATTCCATAGAGATAGTCTGGTCCCAAGGCCGGTATGATTGGGACCGATAATTATCACCGTTGAAGGGGTAATTAGAGAATACGACTTCCAATAGCTCCAGGCAGCAACTGGACCGCTTGCCATGTACCCCGCATGCGGCACTACCAAACCAACTGAGCTTTCAGATCTTCCAGGATTCTTAGGGAGACTCCCTGGCCCTATCGGATGAAAGAAGCAATTCTTGATCTGGCTCTTGAGGTCCTCACCGTCATCTGCGTAGAACTTGCCGCTGACAACGGGGCTCCTTTTCACGGCTCTACCACCTCCGCTGTGATAAAGATAACCAGTTCTCTCTTATCAGACGTTCTGTTTTCGGTAGTAAACAACTTACCGATAAACGGCAAATCGCTCAAGAAAGGCATCTTATTAACGGTTACAGTATCCTTGTTTGCAACAAGTCCACCGATCGTCAATGTATTGCCGTTCGAAATAATCAGTCTGCTGTTTGCTTCTCTCGTCTTCTCACCATATAGCGTTCGTGTTCCGTCCTGATACTTCTCGGGCTCGCTGACTTTTATAAAGAGATCGAGAAGTATCTTGCCGTCATCATTGACAGTTGGAGTAATTCTTAATTCGACTCCTGTGTTCAGATACTCGATAGTCTCGATTTCTACGGGATTACCATCTACGTACTCGATTGTTCGAACCAGGTAGGGAATGGTGTCCCCGATATGAATCTTCGCTTCCTGACCACTCATTGAGACTATCGAAGGACTGGAGATAAGGTCGGAATCAGTGTCCCTATTGCTCAGGTCTGCCCCGATCTTCACGACTGCCGTATTTACGATATCATCAATCAGTTTCGTAAAATCAAGATAGTCGATGATTTTGAAGTCGAGATCTATCGAACCGCTTTCAATGAGAATCTCAGGAGTGTTAATCCCTATTGCCGTCTTGAACTCCCTCTGAATATCATCAACAAGCGATTTATCCACGAGCCTTGTTTCGATTCGTACCTGCTTTTTAGGACGCGAGAGATCGGATCCAATTTCGTCAAAGATATTATCAACTCTTGATTTGGCCAGGCCTCTGACTACTATATATCCGTTCACCGGATCTGAGAGAACTTCACCTCCATAGAACTCGATAAGCCTTGTTACTTCTTCAACATTGTGGTAAACACGATAGACTAGTTCAACATCGGTCGGTTCTTCACCGGCCTTCTGTTCCTTCTTTGTCACCGCATAGATATCATCGATTCTGCTTATCTCAACCGGCTTCGTGGCATTTATTACTTTGGTAAGAGCTTCCCATGTGAGATCCTTGACAGACATGGTGATCCTCTCATTTATGTCGTCAATGAAAAGGAGCGAGATTTGAAGCTTGCCGGCCACTAGTCTCAACAACTCTTCCAGATCCTGATTGGCGACATTTATCTGGACAAGCTTTCCCTCAACCACTACTCCCCTTTCCAGCGGATCTACTGCCTTTCTCGACTCCTGGACCTCTTTGATCATCCTTTCGGCCATATCAAGGAGAGCTGAACTCTTCGATTTTATCAGCAGCATCTGAAGTTCGGTGAATGTCTGAACCGTGATACCCTCGATCGATTCTCTTAAGAGAGAGGCCAGTTCCTCAGGATTCACCGTGAGATCGGTTATGTATCTCGAAATCTCCCTATCGGCAGCTGCCTCCTCGACTGTCCTGGTAATTACCATTAGAGACTCAGGATCACCTATAAGCAACCACTGCCGATCTAGGTCGACAAATTCGATTTCGAGACCCAGTTTGAAGATCAGTTCCGCTAACTGGGCCTGTGTGACGAGGTTCTTCTCGATCCTCACCGACTCTCTTTTAGAATCAACAGCGAGTATGTTCAGTGCTGCCCTAGCGTTCTCAAGCCCGACCTGAGTCCCAATTCCAATGAGTCTTCCTGAGTATTCAATGATTGATTTCAGCTGAATTTCCGCGGCTTCCAGAAACTGTCTGACTTGTTCTGTGCTCCAGCCGCTAACAGGAGGAAGGTCTTCGATGTTAATTTGCTCTGATGCTTCCTCGCTGCCCGCATTCTGATTCAGCTCTGAAATAAGCTCTCTCGCGAAGTCAACGTGGTCACTCTCTCCTACCAAGAGGAGGCGAGTATCGAACCTACCGATGAAGACAGATACACCAATGTTCTCAAGAGCCTCCTCAAGGCTATCCATTCCTGATCTTTGGCTCCCCTGAGCGGAATAGACGCTCGCTAAATCCTCTAAGAAGGCCTGCCCCACTGTGATAAGGGAATAGGACAGGAATTTAGCCTCTATCGTTACTGCTTCGATAAGTACCTCTTTCAGTGCTGTTACATCATCAAAGTTACCGACTATCATGTACCTAGATGGTGTGATTTGAACTACGGATACCTCCAGAAGAAGATCGCTAACCATAGCTTGAAGAATCTCAGGAGTCATACTGGCAGGTAAATCAATATAAGCGAAGTGGACCTGCTGGTTGTTAACCAGGTAGTCTATCACGGCCTGTGCTTCGTCGACTGATTCGCGGGTTCCAATTAGCAAATAACCACCGCTCACATCGAAGACTCCAGAAAGAGAAATCGCTTTTGCCTCAAGATACGCATTAAGAGTTTCTGCATCGATTCCGGAGAGTCTCTTTGCGAACCTTGATTCATTTACAATCCCTGCTTTCTCGCTTGTAAGACCGCCTAGAATCTCCTCAAATTCAGCAATATCCTCACCAGTACCTATCATGAAGACCCTGTCTCCGACCGATTCAAATTTGAGCTTCAGTTCCATCAATCCCGCAATCGTCTCAAATTGGTCGATTTGAGTTCCATCCGGCTGTACAAAAGTCTTATAAGAGATAGATCCATCGGCAGAAGTTCCGCTCGAATCTATCCCTATCCGTAGAGAGGAAATCAACTCTTGAGCTCTCGCAAGGGAGGGCTTGGTTCCGACGATTATCGCATAATCACCTGCTTCAATAATACCAACCGGTATCTGAATCGACTCGAAGGCAATCTCAAGCTGCCCGGGCGTCAGATTCCTTGGAAGGATAGTAATTGTGTAAGACAGCGGACCTTCGTCTGCCTCGACAGTTTTTCCAAGTGAGTTGTAGACATCGACGGCCATCTCCAGATCCGTTCTAGTTCCGACAAACACAAGCGCAGTATCGCTTTCGAGAATCTCCACTTTGACGCCGATCAACCTGAAGAGCTGATTAAGCAAGTTCGATGAGACTTCGTCTTCAAGATCAAGAATTTCAAATTCACTCTTCTCTCCCGAATCGCCGGTAGACACCTGAACGAGCCTTTCCACAAGTGCCAGAGCGTTCTCTATCGATTCTCTGGTTCCGATAAGAAGCAGAACGTTGCCTACTGAATCCAGATCCACACTGAACCTTAGCTTATCTAACACAGCCTCCAGTGAACTGAGATCGAAACCCTCCGGCAATGAGATCGTAGCGAATTCGATCTCGTCAGTTTCGGGTTCTTGATCCTCTTTTTCAAACTTTGAGAAGAGCTCAACTGCTCTTGCGTTGTTTTCTCCTGAACCAATGAACACAATGTAATCCGCTACTTCTACGATCTTTACAGGTATATTGAGAGAGGAAAGAAGCTCTCTGAACTGCCCCAAAGAAATCTCTTCTACTAGCTCAACGATTTCGTATTCGGGGCTCTCAAATTTCCCTATTCCCAATGTTGCAGAGACCGAACTCACCAATTCTCTGAAGCGGTCAACATTACTCTGGGTACCAATCGAAACCACGTCTCTACCGACTGGAAGAATCTGGACATTGAGCGATAGACTCTCAACAAGGGCCGCCATTTCGGCTAGCGAAAGCCCATCACCCAACGGGACTATTGAGTACACTCTCTTCTCATCGACCGCAGGATCCTCTGGAGTTAGGTATTCAACTATCTCTTTGGCCGTTCTTAAGTCACTATCAGGGCCAATTAACATCACTTCCCCGTCAACTTGAACAGCTGAAATACTGAGGGCCATGTCGCTCAGAATCCTCTCAAACTTTTCGAGAGTCAGTTCGGCAGGAAGTTTCGCAAGTCTATAAGAGACTCCTTTTCCTAGCCCGCTTCGAATAACTTCATCAAGTAGAGCAACAGCCATATTAACATCCTCTTCGAGACCCGATACGGACATGCTTTGCCCCAGCTTTGTATAGGAGAGGTTGAAACCGGCGGAAACTAGTATCTCCCGTAACTCCTCAAACGTCATCCCGGATGGAATAGTGTACAGGGTGGTCAGCTTCTTCGTCTTCAACTCGAGACCGTCCATCAAAGCCGGTATTTCCGCAAGCTGATCTTCGGGACCTATTAGAAGGTAGCCTTGACTACTCTCGTGGAATACCTTCACGGCAAAGCTCATCGCCATGAAGAAATCAGAGAGAGTCTCGCCACTCCAGCCTTCGAGTTTCGGGAAGAACTGTGCCGTAAGGCTCTCCGCCGTCGGCGCCGACCCCATCTCCTTGAGAAGACTCTCAAAGACAACAATATCCTCTTCGTTTCCAACGACCACTATTCTGTCTCCCTCTCCGAAAACGATTAGAGAGGAGTTCATACTTGACAGAAGCTGATTCAGGAAATCAGTACTATGGCCTATCCCATTGAAGATGCGCATTTCTTGAGACTTCTCGGACGGTTTATCGGAAGTTAGGCGGTTAAGAATGTCCCTTACCTGTTCAATCTCTCCTTCCTTTCCATAAACGACGAAGCTGCCCCGAATCTCGAGAACGGAGATTTCCAGGCCAAGTGTGTTAATTATCCCATCGAGTTCTTCGATGGTAACTTCACGAGGAACTATAACTGTGACTTTGTGTTCGCTGATAATATCGTTCCTTATCTGTACGAATCTTTCAATCTCCTTCTCTGCCCCGATCACTACAAGTCTCCCGGCTACAGAAAGAGGATAGACGTTTATGTTGAACGCCGATTTGACTGATTGGGCGGCCGCAAGATCAAATCCGTCACGAACCTCGACAACCAGATAACTCTGTTCGC
The DNA here is from genome assembly GCF_002752635.1 of Mesotoga sp. Brook.08.105.5.1. Lineage (NCBI taxonomy): Bacteria > Thermotogati > Thermotogota > Thermotogae > Kosmotogales > Kosmotogaceae > Mesotoga > Mesotoga sp. Brook.08.105.5.1. The sequence goes on along the minus strand of NZ_AYTW01000005.1, from coordinate 205,074 downwards.
CGTCAACAACCTGAACCTCTCTTCGCGAGAGTATCGAGCTAATAGTCTCTTCGGCCTTCTTGACATTTTCCTTTTGGCCGACCGCTATTACTCCGGTTGGCGTATTCAGAAGATCAATACGAATACCCAGCCTAGAGAAGATCGCTCTGAAACTGTCGGTCTCCTCAGTTGGGATTTCCACAAACGCAAAGATGTCAGGTTCATCGCCCTTGGGAAGCACTATGCCTTCAGCAAGTTCGCCGAAGACTCTTACGGTAGAACGAACATCGCTTTCCGGACCTATCACCATCGACCTTCCATCAACGGTAACAACTGTAACTGCAAGTCCCATCTTCTCCAGCATACTCTGCAGATTCTGAATTGAAGGAACGGACTCAACTATCTCGTAGTGAGGTCTCTCAAGACCTGAAAGCCTGGTTGTTTCGGTGTTTATTCGGTCAAGAATTGCCGTGGGGCCCACAATGAGATAACCTGACTGGACCGGTGTTACGCTTACCTTTGCCCACTCCTTTTCTCCCAAATAACCCCTCAAGTATGAAACTAGCTTGCCATCTTCCCAGCCGGCAGGGTTGTTGAAGAATCTAGATTCGACCGCCTCATCTTCTTCCGCCCTTGAAAGCACCGAATGGATAACTTCTATCGCCTTTGTCGACTCCTCTTCGGTTCCAACCAGAATAACGCCGGAAGGAGATGAGAGAAGCTCAACATCTAGTCCGAGACTCCCAAGTATGGCAGTGAACTCGCCGATCCTGTCGTTTGGAATATCAGTGAAAGCGTACTTGAGTTCCTTGTCGGTCTCAAGTATGACGGTTCGTTCATTTATCGATTTCACGACGCTCGCTGCATTTTCAAGGTCTTCACCGTATCCGACAATTATCACGTTGCTTCCAAAGCTCAAAGCAGTAGCGTCTATCTTCAGTTCCGAAAGTACTTGTCTGATCGTCTCGAATGTGCCTTCGCTTGCAGGCATTATTATGTAGTCGTATTTTCTCGAGGTCAGTGGAGCCTCAAGACCGTTTCTCAGCATCTTGATCAATTCGACTGTCCTCTCAACACTTTCTTTCATGCCAACGACAAGGTGTTTGTCTCCGACCGGTAGTATCGTCACCTTAAGTCCCAGCCGTTCAAGAAGAGTGTCCAGCTGGTCGATTGCAGGAAGTGAGGTTTCTATAACAAAGAACGGATCTTCGATCCCTGCCAGACGATCGGCTTCTGAAACCAATCTCGAGATAACTTCTTGCGGACCTACAACGATATAGCCACTGGACGAAGGAGTGATTGAGATCCTAGAGAAATCGTCCTCGCCAAGGAAGTCCATGAAGTAGCTGGCATATTTTGCATCGTTCCAGCCCGGCACAACTGCAGCTACGTTTGAAACTCGCCCCTTCTCTCCTTCAGTTTCAGCAACTAGGGCTTCTCTTTCGAGAATAGCGTTGACGGTCTTGATTGCTGTCTCGACCTTTTCTCTGTCACCGATCATTAAAACCCCGGTGGCAGAAGGAAGAAGCTCTACTTCAGCGCCAAGCTTATCAAGAATTGCCTGATAACTATCTATCTCTCTGCTTTGTATACCTGTGAAGGCGTACGTGGGTTCATAAACCTGCGCTGTAGTTCTTCTACTAAGTATGTCATCTACTACCAAGATCGTTCTCTCAACTGCCTCTTGAGAACCGATTACGATAACTCCGGATGGGGATGTGATTAAGGATACTTCAATTGCAAGTCTCTCAAGAATCGCATTGAAGCTGCCGATGTCTTCCACGGAAATATCAACGACTCTGTATTCTACAGCTTCAGGCACAGTCACATCTTGTGAGACTGATTTCAAGAGCTGCTCCATTATCTGGCTTGTGCGTCGTACATCTTCACCTGAACCGATTACAATGGTGGAACTACCCATTTTTGCGAGATCAACCATAACCCCCAATCTAGCCAGAAGCCCTTCAAGATTGTCGACGGGAGGTATCCTGTCAAACACTGCGAAAGTTGGATTCTCAAATTCTCTGAGTCTCGAGATCTCTGCCTTGACTACTTCTGCCAGGACACTTGGAGTTAGGGCAACAAACCCGCTGGAGGATGTCACAATTGAGATTCTCTCAAAGTCGTCGACTCCAAGGAATAGTCTAAGGTATTCGCTTACCCTCGCAAGATCCCAACCCGGTATGGCCTTGATGTCAAGAGACACTCTTTCTTCCCTTTCAATTTCCTGAGCCTGAAGCTGTTTATATAGAGATCTGAACTTTAAGAGATCCTCTTCTTCACCTATCGCGACAATCTTGTCAGCCACCGCGACTGCAAATACTCTGTAGTTAAGAAGTTCAAGGGCAGGTTCTAGTGACTGAACGGTAATTCCCGACGATAACGGAAGAAGAAGGAAACTCTCATACTTATCCTGAAGTGGAACATCTTGCGATTCTCTTGAGTTGATCGCCTCGATCAACTCCTCCGCACGTTCAAGCTCAGACTCTGCTCCAATGGCGACAACACCTGTAGGGGTGTTGAGCAGTTCGACATCAATACTCAGCCGTTCGATGATTGGGAGAAGTTGTGCTATCGAATCCGATCTAACATCTACAAATCTGAATCTCAAACTGAGCTCTGCTGAAACACTTTCGGAGTGAGCCATTACCGACTCAACTATGTCAAGTGCCTTTAGAAGCTCTTCCCCAGAACCCACAGCAACTACTCCTGTAGAGATCTGGATGAACTCCGATACGACCCCAAGCTTTTCCATTACTATCTCCAGAGGAGCAATATCTTCAGGTCTTACAGGCAAGAAAATGAACGTTTTTGACTCTAGCGCCTGCTCCTCGGGTTCACCTTCCGGATAGATCGCATCTATAAGCTGATCGATGAGCTTTCCGGTTCTGTCAACACTGTCACGGTTTCCAACTATTAAGTACTTGTCTTCAACAGGAATGATTCCGACCTTTATTCCGAGAGCATCTATTAAAAGCTCCAGCTGGTCAAGAGGAGGTAAAGCTCGCTGTACCATGAAGTGCGGGTCCTGAATCTCTTCAAGTCTGGCGATCTCTTCCTCTATCGTCTTTAGAAGTTCAGCCGGGCCAACGATTATGTATCCACTCACCGAAGGAGCAATCGAGACTCGAGAATAGAGGTCTTCGCCTAGATAGTCTCTTAAGTAGCTGGAAAGCATTTCGTTGCTCCAACCAGCCACCTTCTTAACGAAGGTCGATACGTTCCTTCTATCTTCAGAGGGACCTATCTCCTTCTTCTGATCAACAATCGTTTGCACTACAGTTTTGGCCCTTGAAACCTCTTCCGACGAACCAATCAAGAGGGCCCCTGAGGGGGAAGATAATAGTTCAGCGTTGATTCCCATTTTCTCCAAAACCAAAGAGTAATCGCCAATCTCGTCAGAAGAAACGGAAACAAACTCGAACACCGATTCCGTCACAATAGTCGACGGCCGCTTCTCAAGGATTGATTCTGAAGTCTCCATTGCTTTTGCGACTTCTTTGCGTTCACCGATAATCAAGACACCAGACGGGGAGTCGAGAAGCTCCACTTCTATACCGATGCTCGAGAATATTCCTCTAAATGCTGCAGAATCCTCGCCCGATATTTGAGAGAGTTCAAATACCGTTTCACCGACTTCGGGCTCGTCACCGATTATCTCCAGAAGCTTGGCAACTATCTCTATAGTTTGTTTAACATTGGGTTCAGTACCGATGATAACGAAGTAATCATCAACCTTCAGAATATCGACTATTACTCCGAGTCTCACTAGAAGAGAATTCAGTTCGTTTAATGAGGGCATCCTTCGCTCTATAGAATAGAAGGGGCTTTCTATTTTCCTGAGCCTATCGAGTTCCCTTTCAACACTTTCCAAGATTGACTCGGGACAGTTGATGATGTATCCCTTGGCGGTCTGAACGAGAGAAATGCTGGCAGTCTTGTCAACTCCCAGGACTACTCCCAGATACGACAATAGTCGTTCAGAGTCCCAACCGGGCACCCCAAAAATCTCTTTGCTTGCAAAAGCCCCCTCCGCACTCTCTGAGGTGAGAATCTCTCCGTACAACCCTCTGAAAAACTGAAGGTCGAAGCTGTTTCCAACAACAACGATCTTGTCGTAGATCTCTGTGATAACGAGATCGAAACCGAAGACATTTATCACTGAGTTTAGAGATTCTATTGCAATCTCAGGTTTAGAAGAGATTATCAGGTACGAACTATCGGCATCTACTTCTTGAAGAAGTGAAGTTGGTTCTTTCTTTAGAATCTCATCGACAATCTTCTTCGCTTTAGCTAGTTGTGTTTCAACACCGATTCCGATTATCCCAACTGGTGTTTCCACAAGATCAATTTCGTAACCAAGAAGGGTTAGAATCTCTTCCAGGCTACCGACCAAGGACAACTCAACATCTATTAAGCTATAGCTTTTTGGACCGGTCTCAATCGTCTCAATTCTCGACAAAATCGAACTAATAACTGCCATTGCATCTTCAAGGCGGTCCTCAGTTGCCACAACAGCCACGCCGGTTGGTGTGTTTACAAACTCTACTGACAAACTGAGTTTATTCAGAAGCTCGCTGATCCCTTGAATCTCGGAATAGGGCAGATTTATGAATTCATACTTGTATTCTAATTTAGCCTCAGAAACGTCCCCCTGTACAGGAAGCCCGCTACTCAGCTGTCTTACAAGCCTTGATGCTTCCTCAACGTTCTCCCTGGAGCCAATAATCATGAACTGGTTCTCGACTGGAACTATGGTCGCAGCAATACCCAGTCTTTGCAATAGGACTTCAAACTGGGAAAGAGAGGGGATAGATGTCTCCAGTCTGTACGATGGGTTCTCAAATTCTCTCAGTTTTTCCGCTTCAGCGGAAACCGCTTCAAGAACAGATTCTGTTGCAATAACTATGTATCCATTCCCTGAAGTTGTGAGAGTGATATCAGAGAAGAGTCTAAGTCCAAGAAAGTCTCTGAGGTAGGCTCTGAACTTCTCGATATCCCAGCCGGGAATAGCCCTTATCTGGAGGGAGAGGCGAGTCTCCTGACTTGCCATCTTGCTTTCAACCATCTCAGTGATTCTGGGAATTCTCTCTTCAATGATCCCTTCTATCTCAGAAAGCCTTTCCGGATACGCTCTGATTACCAGAAGGCCCGCAGAAGCGATGAAATCAGCCGTCTCATTTTCTACGAGAATCGTTTCGAGCAGATCCCCCAGACCGGAAGAGTAGATTTCGGGAGAGATCTCGAGAATCGATTCCCTTGTCACCCTGTATATCTGTCTTTCATGTTGTTCAAGTTCGTTGATGGCCCTCCCCATGATTCCTGAAGGACCATACATGAAGACCAGTCTGTCCGCAATCTGCTGAATTGTGTACTCACTCTCAACGAGACCTTGGGCAGCAAAGAACGTACCAAGAAAACTGGATACTTCTTCATATGAATCGTTGGTCTTCAGTTCCAGGTAAGTGCTATCATAGTCATCAAATGTAATCCCGGTAAATAACGACAGCAGGTATTCGGCAGTCTCTATAGAGCTCTTAGCACCCTTCACGATGTAACCCTTTCTCTCGCCTAAGGGCTCGATTATTGAACCTGTAATTCGTTCGACCTGAGCTACTATCGACTCTTCTATTGTATGGTGATAGTTCACCATGAGGTATGAAACGTCTTCAGAAATTGCGGAGAAAGAGTCTGCGATTCTCTCCAGAACAGGAACTAGATAATTTGGCAACTCGAATGTGACTTTTCCGATAGGCTCAAAGGTTCTGTCAACGGAAAGCTCCTCATAAACTGCATAGCTTTGAAGAATCCCGAAGATCGCTCCCACGAGGGTCCCGTCATCAGGAAGCCCCGACCCTGAAGCCCTGGCAAGTTTTAGAACGTCCTCAATCAAGAAGAAATTGTCGGGGAGAGTCAATGTCACCCTTGTCCTGCTCGAATCAAGATCTTCTGAGGTCAAATACAACCTGTAGAGATCGAGATACTCATAAAGGGCCGTAACTTGAGAATCGTTTCCAGAGAATATCAGCTTGTTGAACTCAGGAATACTTACTATGGTAAGGCTTTCTGAGAAGAGCAGCGAATTAAGACTCCTTGCCAATTCGTAGTATGCTGTAAGCGGTTCAACATCGACGTTAGTTATCTCCCACGGGACAGAGTATTCTTTGGTGACCGTGTTTTTCGTAAGAGCTGCAGAAAGACTCATGTGGGTCTGGAGATCGCCAAACACCATCAAAGAAGCCTCGTTCGGTAGATACTCTATGTAGCTATTTACTGGAAGAGTCTTTCTCAGCCTTTCAATCTGTTCTGAAACGGTCTCCCCCTCAATATTGAAATCAACACCGATATACGTCTTCCAGAAGGCATTAACAAGATCTTGAACTTCTTCAGGCGAACCCAGATAGAAGGTTCCATCAGTCAAATAGGAATAAGCGACCCTATCTCCAAGAGACGTAAGGATATTTCTTAGAATATCTTCGGGCATGGCCAGTGAGAAACCAACCACAACCTGCTCATTTCTAACACTTGGAGAGATGATATACGACAGATCTAGCATTTCTTCAGAAAAAAGATATGTCATCGCAGTAGATACCGTCATACCATATGTAGTAAATTTCTCGATATTCACATTAATATTCGATCTAAAGAATCTAAGTGTGACAACATTCTCCATAATCGTAACTTCCGGATCATCGATTGCTGGAATCAACAAAGCGACGTTCACCGACAGTCTCTTGGGATCTTGCCTGGTCCACAAACCTTCAACCGGACCCATTCGAAGCGGCAAATTCATATCTCTGCCGCTTACACCGTTCATTGCCAGAGAATATATGGTCCTTGAAGGATTCGATTGTATATTGTAATCTGTGACTTTGTCCTTAAAGATCAGAGTCACTGTTACCGATTCTGCATCCATAGTGGGAATGACTGAATTCAGCTGATTAGAGAAACCAATACAGAAGATGCCCAGAACTAGAAATAAGACCGCTATTCTTCTCACACGAATCACCCCATATTTACCCTCGAGTTTATGACCTGAAATACTTCACAACAAAGAAGCTGTTCGTACTAGTATCATTTAGCAGAACAGCAAATTCCGTAATTCCATATACTATATAGGAGGGTGCAACTTGCTCGCCCACTCTTACTGTTATCTCCGTCTCACCCGTCTGTAGAACTGCGTAATCAACCTTGTTCAACCTGTAATAGGCAACATACCTGACATTCTCTGCCTCTTCGCCGACTTCTAGCATTGAACTTATGACCTCCGAAGGACTCGCATAGAGTGGGAGGAAATGATTCTCCATACTGAAGACGCTCACCACCCTAGAAGTATCAACGGGATCAATTCTTATTCTGCTTGCCGCAACATCAGCAATCTCTACCGGTTCGAAGAGCAATACCAAGAGTACACCACCCGTTACTAACAGAGTAATTGAGACCACTATTATCAAAACGATCTTCTCCATAAAATCAGCTCCGTCTAGAAGGTCCCTGTTACAGCAATGTCCATCCTCAACTCAAGCAAAAGATTGGACGGAATATTAGACTCCGGCAGAATCGGAAATCCAAGGTTTGATCTCAGATCAAGCTTTCTAACAAGAATTCTCGGTTCACTGACAATCATCTCAACAAGATCAAGAATATCTCTCGAACTACCTGAGACAATGATTCCTTTGTACTCTCCTTGAGAAGACCTTATCGGAATCCTCTCCTCTATCTCCTTAAGATAACTTCTTGTACTCATTGCGCCTATCGCTTCGTTTCGGACTCTTGAGAGCAACTGAACCTCAAGGTATGCACTTTCAAGACCGTTCACCTCTTCGACCAGCAGAGATGTATTCTCGAAAGTGTTGTAGGAGTAAAGTACCACCAGGAACAAAAAACCTACGATTGTCAAAGCGATCAACGACCAGAAGGCAATCTTCGAGTTTATTCCCTTTCTGTCAAGAATACCAAGTCTTCTCTTCAGCTTATTTGCATAGTCTCTGTGAATGAAAAAGCCATCGTTGCTCTCAAAAGATCCCGAGTCGACAAAGGCATTAATTTCTTCGATGTTAAACTCGTCTCTCTCATTCATCGAAGTCACCCACCTTAAGGTCGACAAGTTGAAGAGAGTAAAGCTCTGCGAAGTCCAAATTACCCCTCACGCTTGGCCTGGCAAGAAGGGTTGGTGTAGTAAGCGGTGACGGGAAATAGGTATTATCACCTTCAAATATTAGATAGTAGAAGGAGTTACCAACACCATTTTCAAACGAAATTCTCGAAGCAATCGTCTTCAGAGCGTTCTCGTCTTCGAGATAAGCTTCCATTGTTCTGAAGACATCCATCTCTAGCGACTTCGAGCTTACATGAGCGCGAAGATCGCTAACCTGTCTACTAAGTCTATTACGGATTGCAATGTACTCCTGCTTCTTGTCGAACATCATGTCAATGTCTGCAATCAGATTCCCTGTAAGGTATGTTCCAGTATTATCAAACAGATAGCCTTTCATTCTAGAAACCTGTCTAAATCTTATATCAAAGGCTTGGGTCACAAAAAAACGAGACCCCATAATCAGAACGACAATTATCAGCAGGACTATTAGAGAATACTTAAGCCTTGATACCCGTTTCTTCCTTGAATGTAAGTTTACGTCGACCAAGTATCTCACCACCTCTCATGAGTAGTCCCACCGAAGTATATGTTATCCCAGTCGTTTCCTTAATCCTAAGAGGCATGCTGACCACCTCTGTCTCGTCTCCAAGAATTCTCTGAAATGCCCTTGAGTAAACGGCTGTAGAAAGACTCGAGGGCCCCACTACAAAGAACCTTGTGAAGAGAGACTCGTCGGCCGCAGAAGTATTCGGAGAGTTCGACAGAGTGTTCGTAAGATACATCCTAAGCTGATAGGAGATTAGCCCTTCAAGTCTCTCGGAAGCCTCTTCTATCAATGAATCGTAATATGCCTTGGAGCCGACAAGGAACTCTCTCTGGATATCTGTTTTAGGAGAAAGAGAGTTGTCCTCACTGAAACCACTTGCCACCTCGTCAAAACCATCGCTTATGTAGTTCAGCCCAACAATCTCTTCTCCTCTCAGTGTAAGGAGAATCGAATAATTCTTATCCACCACAAAGACGATGTTGTTTCCCTCGAAGACACTGGTATGAGCGGTCTTGAAGATGGAGAAAGGCTTAACATCTACTATATTCGGCTCGGGGAAGTTCTCGCCCGTGAGTCTTCCAACGAATTCAAAAACAGCCTTCCTCTTGGTGATAATAAAGGCAGGAACCAACCCCGTCTTCAGGGAAGCAATTGAGTTGAGACAGGCAACGTTTACTTCGTCTGGCGGCAAAGAAAACTGAGAGGCGGCCTTGAAACTGGCAACGCTAAGCAGGTTCTTCATCGACTTGACCCTCGGAACCTCTAGATGCTGAAACACAACATCCTTTGGGTGGAAGGCCGTCACAAATATTTCATCCACGGGAAGAGTATTATTCTCGCCAAACACCCTGGCCGCTTCGGCAAGCGAGTTCTCACCGATCCTAAGGACAGAAAAGACCGGTATTAAGCTCCTACCCTCGACCACTGCTCTTACGATCTCAGTGTAACCCTCATCGGAATTAACGGCAGTAATCATACTTTGAAACATATTTACCCCCAAGTCTCAATAAGTGACCTTCCCCGTAACCGGCTGGATAGTCAATACACTGCCATCAGCAAAATTCAGCGTTGTCGAACCGTTAAGAATTACTATAGACCCATCACCGTTGAATCTTATTCTGAAACCTTCGGGATTCTCCCACAAGCAATCCTCAAAAATATCACCCGTTGTCGAAGACAACCTTCTAGTTCTGAAATCATAGAAGAGCTCGACTGGTCTTGAACGAACAATTGCCTCAAGTCGTTGGCTTTCAATGAAAGAATCGAAAGCTGTTTTGCTGAGGCCAATCTTTAGCTTAACTATGATTTCAGACGAAACCAGTACGACGCCGCTGATACACAGAGAGACCAGGACCAGACAGCACAACAACTCGGTCAAACTCATCCAATACTTTGCTCCATAGCAAAGACTGCACCGTATATCGTTATTGCCAGGAAACCAATGAACCCACCAATAAATAATATCATTATTGGTTCCACAAGCGAAACAAGTTTCTTGAGTGCGTTCTGAACTTGCATATGATAGAAATCCGCAACTTTTAACATCACTTCATCAAGCTTGCCGGTCTCTTCACCAACAGCAACCATACTAACGACAATGGGCGGAAAGACCTTCTGGCGCTCCAAAGCAGCATTGATGCTTTCCCCACCCTTTATTCCTATTATTGCATTGCCCACTGCTTTCACAACTCTTGGACTCTGAGAGACTTCTCCGGCCAGTTCCAAAACGGTTGGCAGATCGACTCCACTGGCAACTAGGACAGCAGTCGTCCGAGTGAACCTCTCCATTGCCGTCATGTTTCTCAAATTCCTAATCGGAGGGATCAACTTACCAATGTTTTCCTTGACAACGTTTCCATATCTGCTCTTGAAGAAAAAGTAGCCTCCGATCAACAATCCGACAAGCATGACAAGCAACAGAGGCCAGTGATTCTCAAGAATGCTGTTCATACTCAGGAGAATTGCCATCGCTCCTTCTGGCTGAAAGTTTCCACCAAAAGCGCCGATCAGGTTCGGCAAAATGAAGAACGAGATCATCCCAACTATTCCAACTGCAAAGACCATCATGAAGAGAGGGTATGACATAGCTGACTTCACTTGATTCTGCAGCTCGACCATCCCTTCGTAGAAGTCGGCAACCCGTTCTAGTGACTCGTCTAGCACTCCACCCGCTTCTCCGGCCTTAACCAGATTGGTGAAGAGGGGCTCGAATACACCCGTCTTTTCGAGAGACTCGCTGAAGCTCATTCCACCTTCTATATCCAGGACCACCCGAGTCACAATCTTTCTGAATCTTCTTGAAAAGAAAACCTGAGTTGAAAGAACCTGAAGAGCGTCTCTTATTCTCACACCTGAGGAAACCATGGTTGCCAATTGCCTTGAGAAGATGCTGACTTCCTTTTGCGAGGCAGGGAACATTGAAGCTCTTGTGGAAGCATGTGAAGCGGACTGCTTGATTGAACTTACGATATACCCTCTGCTTGAAAGGATCTGAAGCGCCTCTAGTTTGGAGTTCGCAGCAAGCTTGCCTTTTTCTGATTTTCCCTTGGTGTTGATGACTTCATAGCGGAAATCGGGCATCTTTCACTCCACCCTCCTTAAGAGACAGACTGCGTAGGCCTTAGCAAAACCGGGACTGCTGCCGTTCCCCGATTTCGGTTTGATGTTCACTAGCTCGCTCTCTATCCCAAGAGCACTGGCAACATTGTCTATCATTGACTGGACAAAACCGGCCAGCCTTATTTCTTCGATAACGACCACAGAATCAACGTTGGTCACTTCCCAGCTGCCTTTGATCAAGTCTGCCGTTTCCTTGAGAAACTCAATACTCCTGCGATCTTTGTTAGAGCTGTTTTCCGGATACCTGAGGCCGATGTTTCCAAGAGAGCAAGCCCCAAGAATCGCATCTACTATCGCATGACTCAAAACGTCACCATCTGAGTGACCGGAAAGGTACAGTGAATCAGATACTTTCAAGCCACCCAGAAACAAACCTTTGCTTCCGGCGACAATAGGATGAACGTCATGACCTATTCCAACCCTTGTGTTCATATCAGCCTAATAGGCATAATAATATAGGTATACCCCTGAATATCCACAGGATTCATCTGAAGGGGACTATTCGAATCTACGAAATTCAGTTCTACCATTTCGGAATCAACCTTCTTCACTGCCTCTGACAGAAATCTAGGGTTGAAAGCGATAATTATGTTGTCACCCTCTTTGCTCGTCTTAATAACCTCGATCGATTCTCCGTGATCTGGACTACGAGCAATTATCTTGAACTCCTCATCGTTTATCTCAAACTTAACGGAATCAGATCCCAGTCTTGCAGCGATTGAAGCTCTTCTAACCGCATCGGAAAAAGTAACTGCGGGAAGAACAACCCTAGCTTTAAATGACTTTGGGAGAACTTTCTTGTAGTCTGGAAACTCCGCATCGACGACTTTGGTAACTATTTCGGTACCGTCAAAGAAAAACTGGACACGAGAACCGTCGTAAACTACTCTCATGACGTCGGACATCGCAGCCTTCAGACTATTCTGAAGATCTCTCATGCTCTTCAACGTCAGCAAAAAATGATCTTCGATACTGAGGTCTATCCTCTCTTCAGAGAGGGCCATCCTGAACCCATCTGCGGCAACTAGGCGAACATAACCATCGTCGAATTCCCAGTATACACTGTTCAGATTTCTCATGAACTCATCTCTGGCAGCGCAAAATATCACCCTGTCTATCATCAACTCAACCGATGAGACCGATACAGTGAAGTCAAGCCCCCCCGCTGCAGCCTCTATATCAGGAAAATCCCCTGGATCCATAGTAGGAAGAGTGAATCGGGCACTTCCCAAACGAATAACCACATTAGTCTCTTCGGTCTCAAATATTACTTCTCCTTCCGGGAGATTCCTTACTATCTCTAGAACCAGACGGGCATCGATAACGAAATCACAACTTCCATCAATGTACTTGGGCTTCAGCTCGGTGGTAATAGCTGTTTCGAGATCAGTTGCCACAAGCTTGATGGTTGACTCATCCTTCATCGAGAAATATATGCCTGAAAGAATCGGTTTTACGCTCTTTGACGCTACTGCACCGGAAACCGACTCCAATCTAGTGAGGATTTCGGAACGAGCTACGACGAATTTCATCATACACCTCCACACTTGATGAGCTTTTCATAGATTATAACATCTATGTGGCATAATCATTATGATAAGCAGCAATGGCAGATTGTTATCCACTGGAGAGCGAGAGCGTTGAACATAAGACATATTCATTCGTGGAGCATGGAACCAAATCAAGCGATAGCTTTGCAAAACAAGCTCGCCAATCAGCTCGTCTTGCACACTCGGATCGCGAAACCACGCCTGATAGCCGGAGTAGATGTCTCTTTTCCATCAAGAGCTACTGCCCTAGCAGTTGTAGTAGTAATGGAATTCAGCACTTTACAAGTTGTCGATTGCTTCCATGCAATCGGAAAGGTTGATACACCTTACATTCCCGGACTTCTTTCCTTCAGAGAAGGCCCCACAATTCTCAACGCTCTATCAAAATCTTCTGAAGTCGATTTGCTTTTCTTCGACGGCCATGGAATCGCCCACCCAAGGGGGATTGGTATAGCCTCCCATATTGGTCTCTTCCTAGAAACACCAACCATAGGAGTAGCCAAGAGACTTCTTTTCGGGCGGCTACATAGCACCCCTGTGGACAAGGGAAAGAAAAGCCCAATAACCGCCCCGGATGGTAGGCTGCTAGGGTACGCGTTATGTACTAGACAAGGAGTGAAACCGGTATATGTCTCTCCAGGCAATCGGATAACTCCGGAACTCTCTGTTGAAATGGTTTTGAAGACTACCGACAAGTACAGAATTCCCGAACCAACCAGACAGGCTCACATAATGACGCAGAAGCTTAAGGATCAACTTAGCCTGTAGAAAACTATCGATGCCGCGCCGGTTATACCCGCGTTTTCTACCAGCCTGCTGAGTGTAATACTATAAGTTCCAATGAATGAAGGCATGACAAAAGCAGGCATCTTTCTCAGAATACCGTCAATAAGCAGATCTCCCGCTTTACTTATCCCGCCCCCGATAACGATATGCTCAGGATTGAAGACATGGATGAAATTGCCAATTGCGATTGCCATAGCCTTTGTCACTCTCTCCACTATCATTGTGGCTGCTAGGTCTCCCCCTCGCGCTGAATCGAAAACGACCTTGGCAGTTATTTCCGGTGCGGAAAACATTGAGGATTTGGGAAACCGCTTTGAATACTCTCTGGCCATTTTGACAATGGCGGTGGCAGATGCAAGAGACTCCAAACATCCATGAGAACCACATCCACATAGAGGACCCTCGGGTTCCACAATTGTATGTCCGAGCTCTCCACCATAACCGCTGCTACCCGTCATCAGTATTCCATGGGTAATCACGCCTCCTCCAACCCCCGTGCCAAGGGTAAGTCCTATCATGTGCTGGCTTCCTTTGAACTCCCCAAAGGCCCATTCTCCAAGAATAAATGAGTTTGCATCATTCTCCACGAACGTCTGGACTCCGGTTATCTTTTCCAGCATCGATGCAAGTCCGAATCCTGACCAATCGGGGAGATTCGGCGAGAATAGCACGGTACCTGTGTCATGATCTATCGAGCCGGGCGAACCGACCCCAATACCAAGTATTTCGGAGGAACTAACAGTTGATTCGAGAAGAAGCTCCTTTATCGCTTCCCCAATTCTTGTAACAACGGTGATCCTACCATCGAAGACTCTAGTGGGAATCATCTTTTTCTCAATAATCCGGCCGTCTTCTTCAACTATTGCAATCTTTGTTTCGGTACCGCCAAGATCAATACCTATAACGTACTTAGCCATTTGCATCTCCAGTCTAATACGACTTTTTCTCCATCTCTATCAAGTCCAAGAACTCCTCATTTGTGGCGGTTCCACGTAGTTTTTCCATGATTAGTCTCAGGCCCTCTTCCTCTGACATTGATGAAAGCATTCTCCTAAGAACCCAAACCTTCCTAAGAATATCGGAAGGAAGAAGAAGCTCTTCTCTCCTTGTTCCTGAGAGGGTTAGGTTGATCGAAGGAAACATTCTCTTATTGGCAAGCTGCCTCGACAGGATCAATTCCATGTTTCCAGTACCTTTGAATTCCTCAAATATGACCTCATCCATCTTGCTCCCGGTTTCGACAAGAGCAGTAGCGATTATCGTAAGGCTTCCACCCTCTTCAATGTTACGGGCTGCTCCGAAGAAGTACTTGGGTTTGTACAAGGCAGAAGGATCCACGCCACCGGAAAGTAGTTTTCCGCTAGGCGGAACATACAAATTGTAAGCCCTTGCAAGCCTGGTTATACTGTCAAGGAGGATAACAACATCGTAATTGAATTCCACTAATCTCTTGGCCATCTCGATTGTCATCTCAGCGACTCGTATCTGCTTCTCTGGATGCATGTCAAACGGAGCCGCAATCACGTGTGCATTTGTGCTTCTTCTGAGATCGGTGACTTCTTCAGGTCTCTCATCAATAAGTAAGATAATCCTAACCGTATCGGGATGATTTTCAGCAATGCCATTCGCCAGTTCCTTCAGAAGTATCGTCTTACCCGCCTTAGGAGGCGAGACAATTAGCCCTCTCTGTCCTTTTCCTATTGGTGAGAAAAGGTCAACCATTCTTGTACTCATTATATGGGGATCTGTTTCCGTAATAAGCATGTCTTCGGGATGGATAGGAGTAAGATTCTGAAAGGTTATTCGTTCAGCAGCGAAGTTGATTGCTTTGTGGTTAATGGCTTCAATCCTCAGAAGAGCGAAGTACTTCTCCCCCTCCTTTGGCGGCCTGACCTGACCTGCAACTGTATCCCCGCTGGTAAGGTTGAATCTCCTTATCTGTGACTGACTAACGTAAATATCGTTGGAACTCGGCAGGAGATTATTGTCCAGAGTTCTTAAGAAGCCATATCCTCCATCAGTTATCTCCAGAACTCCTTGATCAAAGAAGTAGCCGTAGGATTCGGTTTGAGCCTTTAGAACAGCGAAGATCAAATCCTTCTTTGCCATCTGCGTATAGCCTTGTACGTCATACTTTCTGGCAAGTTTATATACCTCCCTGATAGGCATAGCCTGAAGCTGGGAAATATCGATTTCTACTTCCCTGATGTTATCCTTGTCTTTGTCTTTATCTTTGTCCTTTTCTCTTTCCTTCCTTGGGATCTCTTTGACATCGCTCGGGATGCTTTCCTTTCCAGTCTCCTTGGTCACTGAATTCTCTGCTTTTGAGTCATTGGGGTCTTCTTTACGTAGAATTTCAACTCCATCTTTTTCCTCAGCAATCTTTCTAGAAGCGGTCTTCACGGGCTCATGACTCTCTTCGGTTTTTTTCGATTCAGTCTTCTTTCTAATCGTTCTCTTTCTTGTTGCCTTTTTTTCAGCAACCACTTTTTCCTCAAGTTCACCAGGTGTTTCTTCTGTTTTCTTTTTTCTTGGGCTCAAATTTGACGGTACATTCTATCAACCACTGGAAGAATGTACCTACCCTCCTTCCGTGTTCTTGAAATTGATAAGATTATGAAGCTAATCGTACTTGTAAGAAAGCATAGGAGACCTGTCTCCGGCGAGGTACCAATTCTTTCAGGAATAATATACCACTTACGAAGCAAAATTCAAAGCTTATTGACCTTGTTGTTTCTCATAGCGCTTCCAGTCTTCGGTGAACCTCTCTATCCCAATATCTGTAAGCGGATGATTGAATAGTCTGAGAAGCACATCAAAGGGTATTGTCACAATATCCGCACCCATCAAAGCGGCCTCTAGTACATGCATAGGATGCCTCACGCTTGCAACGATGATCTCAGTACAATAGCCATAGTTCGCAAAAATGTCAACGATCTCCTCAACTATTCCCATCCCTTTACTAGCAATATCGTCCAGCCTTCCAACAAATGGGCTTACGTATGTAGCACCTGCCTTCGCAGCTAGAGTAGCCTGAAGCGAATTGAATATAAGCGTTACATTTGTCCTAATCCCTTCACCACTAAGGGTTTTCACTGCTCGCATCCCGTCTTTTGTCATTGGGATTTTAACAACAACATACTCGCTAAGAGAAGCCAACTCTCGCGCTTGTGATACCATATTCTCAAAATCCGTTGCCGTAACCTCGGCTGACACAGGACCCCTAACGGTTTCGCAGATTTCCACAACACGTTGTTCGAACTTCACGCTTTCTCTGGAGACAAGCGTTGGATTAGTCGTGACTCCATCAACCAGTCCAAGCTTCATACCCTCTCGAATCTCGTCAATGTTAGCTGTATCAAGGAATATCTTCACTTTCGTACCTCCGAAGAATGGCTACCTTTCGGTAGCCATCATTTTTTGTCCTGTTTCTTTTCAGTCTTCTTCTCGGGCTTCTTTTCCTGTCTTTCTTCGTTGTCAATGAGTTGGAGGACGGCCATCTCACTAGCGTCTCCTCTTCGCATACCCAGTTTCACAATCCTTGTGTATCCGCCGTTCCTTTCGAGATACTTGACAGCTATCTCATCACATATCTTCTTAACTAGCTTCCTGTCATTGAAATTTCTGTTGATTTCGCGGCGCAAAGCAAGATTTCTAGACTTGAGCTCCTGCGATTCGCTACTCTCGGAATCCTTAGCGGCGATTTCCGCCGACAGTATTGTAGCCTTCTTTGCTTTTGTAATTATGCTTTCTACGAACGGCCTTACCTCTTTAGCCCTAGTTACCGTCGTTACTATTGTCCCGTGTTCAAACAGCTCCCTAGCCAGGTTTCGCATCAGAGCAACTCTCTGGCTATGGGGCATATTCAGTTTGCTTCCACTAACTCTATGACGCATCTCTTATAGGCCTCCTCACAATCATTCTTTCTTGAGCACGATGTTGAACTTTTCTCTCAGTTTCTTAACGACTTCAAGCATTGACTTCTCACCGAAATTTCTGATCTTCAGAAGATCGGCCTCACTCTTGTCAAGAAGATCGCCAATTCTGTTTATCTTATCTCGTTTAAGGCAGTTAAGAGATCTCACTGAAAGATCAAGTTCTTCGACCTTCTTCGCAGCGACGGAGTTTGAGTCTTGTTCATCCGCCTGAGAAACTTCTGAACTCATCTCACTCTCTTCGGTGATTGTCTCTTCTTCCTCTGGCTCGATGGTTGATCCGGTTAGTCCTTGGGTCGGTTGACCAAGCCCGCTTGAAACAACCTCAAAATGCCTTATAAGGATATCAGTTGCTCTCATCAAAGCATCAGAAGGAGTTATCGATTTCTTCGTCCAGACGTCGAGAACGAGTTTATCATAGTCGGTCCTCTTTCCTACACGAACGTTCTCTGTCTGGAAGTTGACTTTCAATACCGGACTAAAGATTCCATCAATGTATATCATTTCTACGTCGTGCTCGATCTCCATCTCTGAAACAGGGACAAATCCTCTTCCTATCTCTGCGAAAAGCTCAATATAGACAACCGAATCCGTGTTGAGAGTAGCCACATATTGCGATGGGTTTACCACTTCAACACCGGTGGGAGTCTTTATATCCCCTGCAGTGATAACCCCAGGTCCTACCTTTTCAAGAGTTAGTTTTACTGCGTCAGAGAACTCTAGAGCAGGTTTCAGCTGGACTTTCTTGAAATTGAGGATGATTTCAAGGATGTCCTCTTTAACTCCGTCGATAACATCGTATTCGTGATACTTCCCAGGTATTTTAAGCTTTGTGATCGCCATACTAGGTATCGATGAGAGTAGAACCCTCCTTAGCGAGTTCCCAATAGTAGTGGCGTATCCTCTTTCCATTGGAGAAAGGATGAACCTTGTGAAATAGCTGTTCTGATCCTCTCGTTCTTCTTCAATTCGCAAGTTCTTGGGCATTATTGATGTCAACATTATTTCGCCCAGAATTCGGGCACACACCTCCTTCCAAGAAGGTAAGAATCGGATTTACTTGGAGTAGAGCTCGATAATCGACTGCAGATCAACTGGAATCTCTACTTCTTCGGTTACAGGGTATCTCAGGTAGGTCCCTCTGAATGTCTCGTAATCTACCTCAACCCACGGATAGGCTGTTCTTTCTTTCGATGCTTCTACCGCTTCTTTGATCGGTACGACCGCTCTGCTCTTCTCTCTGATCTCCACGATATCACCGACTCTAAGGTTAAAGGAGGGTTTATTGACCCTTCTACCATTGACTAGGACATGTCCATGGTTAACCAGCTGTCTTGCCTGTCTCCTGCTGGATGCAAATCCCATCCTGAAGACCATGTTATCTAGTCTTGATTCAAGGATCTTAACCAGAGCGCTTCCTGTCTCTTCACTCTTTCTCAAAGCCGCTTCGAAATATCTTCTGAACTGTCTCTCAAGGACTCCATAAATCCTCTTGACTACCTGTTTCGATCTTAATTGCATTCCGTATTGAGTAAGCTTTCTTGTCGAGGCTCCGTGCTGTCCAGGTGCTACAGGTCTCTTGACTTGAGCACATCTTGGTGAAAAACACCTTTCACCTTTTAGATAAAGCTTGAACCCTTCGCGACGACAAAGCTTACACACTGGTCCTGTATATCTGGCCATTCAACTCCCTCCTAAATCAGACTCTTCTTCTTCTTCTTGGCCTGCAACCGTTATGAGGCAGTGGCGTGATATCCTTAAGCGTCTCAACAGTGAGACCTGCCGCTTGAATAGTTCTGATTGCAGCTTCTCGTCCCGAACCTGGGCCTTTAACTTCTATTCCTACTCTTGTGATTCCCAACTTAATAGCTTCTTTGGCTATCCTGTCTGCGCCAAGTTGGGCAGCATATGGTGTGGATTTTTTCGAACCGGAGTATCCGGCAGTTCCGCCTGAAGTCCACATAAGGGTATTACCCTCGGGATCCGTCAGGGTGATTATTGTGTTGTTGAAAGAGGACTTTATATGTATTACCCCTCTATCAGTAGTTAGCTTTTTTCTCTTCTTGGCTGCTGGTCTCTTTGCCATTCGCTTTTACCTCCCGTCTTAGCTCTTCTTCCGAATCTTACTGGCTCTAGAACCCTTCCTTGTTCTTCCGTTGGAATGTGTCTTTTGACCGCGAACAGGAAGTCCGTTTCTGTGCCTGTAACCTCTATAACTTCCAATCTCGATTAGTCGCTTGATTGACCTGTCAACTTCGGTCCTTAGCTCACCCTCAACTTTGTAGTGCTCGTTGATGAATTTCGCAATTCTACTTACTTCCTCGTCTGTCAGGTCCTTTGCTCTTTTGTCACCGTTGATCTCAGTTCCAGTAAGAATCTCGTTTGCTCTTGTGTACCCTATACCGTAGATATAGGTCAGGGCAACGAACGTCTTCTTATTATTCGGAAGCTCAACACCAAGGATACGTGCCATCTATATCCCTCCTCAACCCTGACGCTGGTTGTGCTTTGGATTTTTCTCGCATACAACTCTTATTCTTCCATTACGTCTAATAACCTTGCAGTGTTCACATCTCTTCTTTACCGAAGCGCGGACTTTCAATTCGTTTCTCCTCCTTTGTCTATCCTTTTTCGATAAACAATTCTTCCTTTGGTCAGGTCATATATTGAAACCTCTACTACGACCTTATCGCCGGGGATCAACCTGATGAAGTTCTTGCGCATTTTCCCAGAGATGTGAGCAAGAACAGAGTGGCCGTTTTCCAGTTCGACCTTGAAGGTCGCGTTGGGCATCGATTCCACAACTATTCCATCCATCTTTATAATATCGCTCTTGTCCGACACCAGTGATCCTCCTCACAGTCTGGAAAGGATTTTTGGACCGTCTTCCATAATCGCTATGTCATGCTCAAAATGAGCTGCACGCGACCTGTCCTCAGTAACTACGGTCCATCCGTCTTCCAGGGTCTCTAAACTGTAGTGTCCGCTCGCAACCATGGGTTCGATCGCAAGGGTCATACCTGTTCTCAATAGCATTCCGCTTCCCTGTCTTCCATAATTGGGCACCTGAGGATCCTCATGAAGACTTACGCCCACTCCGTGGCCTACATAGTCTCTTATCACAGAAAAACCTGCGCTTTCCACGCAGCTCTGAACAGCGAAGCCTATGTCACCGAGCCTATTGCCGGCAACGGCCACTTCAATACCCTTGCAGAGCGCCTCTTCCGTCCGCTCCATGAGTAACCTGTCTTTCTCGCATAAATAACTTCCTACAACAAAAGACCTTGCGGCGTCTCCGATGAAGCCATCTTTGACTACTCCACAATCGACAGAGACGATATCGCCCTCAGAGAAGACTTTCGCTTTCAAGGGAAACCCGTGAATAACTTCTTCATTCACTGATACACAGAGAGTATAAGGGTATCCATTATAGCCCTTGAATGCGGGGATGCCACCTCTTCTATTGATCACATCTTCAGCTGCTCTTTCCATATCGTTCGCAGAAGCTCCTTCAACTGCGTAAGCTTCTACGACTGCCAACACCTCCGCAACGATCTTCGCAGCAAATTCGATTTTACATATTTCTTCTGGAGATTTCAACCTAACCATGTTTTGCCTTCTCCAGATGATCAACGATTTGGGCTGTGACACTATTGATTTCTCCTGAACCATCAACCTCTATTAGGTTTCCCTTTTCTTCTGAATAGTAGTTGACAACAGGCTCAGTCTTTTCCAAATAAACTCTATACCTTGCCCGCACAGTTTCAGGTTTGTCGTCATCACGCTGAACCAGCTTACTGCCGTCAATGTCACATCGACCTTCATTTCTTGGCTTCAGCGTCAGGAGATTGTAAACCTTACCACATTCGGAACAAACTCTCCTGCTTGAAATCCGGTTCACAACTTCCTCTTCAGTCGCATTTACTAGGAGTGAAACATCGATCTTCTTCTCGAGCAACATAAGCATTTCGTCAAGAGCTATTGCCTGTTCGACAGTTCTTGGAAAGCCATCAAGTATGAATCCGTACTTTGCGTCCTCTCTTGACAACCTCTCCCTAACCAGGTCGATCATCAGGTTATCGGGGACGAGAAGCCCTCTGTCCATTATCTCTTTGACCTTAAGTCCGAGGTCAGTGCCAGCAGCCACGGCTTCCCTCAACATATCGCCAGTGGATATGTGCGGAATATCGAATTTCTGGGCTAATCTCTTTGCCTGCGTCCCCTTTCCTGCGCCAGGAGGACCCATGAGAATCACATTCATACTTATCTCCTTCCTCGCAACTTGCCTTTCTTTACAAATCCCTCATAGTGTCTGACCATGAGATGCGTTTCCATCTGCTGAAGGATATCAATCGCAACACCCACAGCAATCAGCATTGAAGTTCCTCCAATAGCGAGGCCGCCAATGCTGAAAATCCCGCCTATAACTAACGGAAGCAACGCAATTACAACCAAAAAGACGGCTCCCATGAAGACAACTCTGTTCAGAACTCTCTGAATGTATTGTTGAGTAGAAAATCCGGGCCTGATTCCTGGGATGTATCCTCCGTAGTTACGTATATTATCCGAAACCTCCCTCACATCGAAAACCAAAGAGCTATAGAAGAACGTGAAGAAGAAAACCATTCCACCATACAGGAGAATGTATACGGGAGAAGTCTGGGCAAAAAGTGACTGAATTACATTCCTACCGCCACTTCCCTCAGGAAAGGCAGTAGCAATAAACTGAGGTAGCATCATTATTGCAGAACTGAATATTATCGGAATGACTCCACCTTGATTAACCTTAATGGGAATGTGGGTAGAAACTCCCCCATAGACCCTTCTGCCCGTAACTCTTCTGGCATACTGCACTTCAATCCTTCTCTCCCCCATCTGTACGTAAATAATGGCAACAACTGTGAAGACAGCTATCGCTAGTAAAATCGCCCACTGAACTGGCGACAACGCGACTACTACCTGCATTATAGAAGCAGGGTATCTGGCAACTATTCCTCCGAAGATAAGAACCGATATTCCGTTCCCGATTCCCTTCTCGGTAATTCTCTCACCGAGCCACAAAAGGAACATTGTACCACCTATAAGAGTGGAGGTGGACAGAAGAACAAACAGAATTCTATTAGGAATTGCCATTATTGCAGTGTTAGAAGAGAGGCCAAATGATATAAGGAATCCTTGAAGACTCGCAAGTCCGACCGTCAACATCCTCGTGTAGCGAGCGTATTTCTTCTTTCCCTCTTCACCTTCCTTGAGCATTTCCTTCAGACTCGGAACCACAGCAGTGAGAAGTTGAAGCATAATCTGCGCGTTTATGTATGGAGTAACACTCATCAGAAATATTGAAAACTGCTCGACTGCCCCACCTGTGAAAACATCAAAGAAGCCTATGAATCCTCCGGCCCCGCCTTCAGATAGAGCCCCAAAGTAAGTTGACCAGGCCTGGATATTAATACCGGGGATTGGTATATAAACCCCTAGTCTGAAGACAGCCAGTGCAAGGAATGTGAAGAGGATTCTGTCTCTGAGCTCAGGAATCTTGAACGCGTTCTTCAGGGCATTCCACATTGTCAGATCACCTCTGCCTTTCCACCAGCAGCTTCAATCTTCTCCTTGGCAGTAGCGCTAAATGCATTTGCCTTGACGACGAAAGACTTAGTCAATTCACCTCTCGCCAATATTTTCACTCCGTCTTTGAGATCTTTCAGTATCTTGTTCTTGACGAGTATCTCGGGCGAAATCTCGCTACCACTTTCAAATCTCTCTTCGAGAGTCGAGATATTTACAGTTGCATACGCTATAGAACCTCGGTTTTTGAACCCTTTTTTTGGTGTTCTTCTGAATAGGGGTGTCTGTCCGCCCTCGAAGCGTGCAGCCACCTTGCCTGTCGCTCTTCCCTGGCCTTTGTGGCCTCTGGTGGCGGTCTTTCCCATTCCCGAACCGGTACCGCGTCCTATTCTTTTCTCTCTTGTTCTCGAACCGGGCGTCGGACTTAGATCCTCAACTTTAAAAGCCATCTTCCTACCCCCTTCAGTCATCAAGTTCTTCAACAGCAAGAAGATGTCGCACTGCATTCACCATGCCTCTAATCTGCGGAGAATCAGGCTGAACCACTTCACTGTCCAGCTTTCCAAGACCAAGTGCCTTAACCGTCTTCAGCTGTCTTCTGTTATAACCAATCGGACTCTTTATTAATCGAATTCTCAAACTCTTTGCCATTACTGACCTTCCTCCTCGTTGACTCCGTGGAAAACCGCCTTCAGAGGTACGTCCCTTAGCTTTGCAAAATCCTGGGGAGATCTTAGGCTAACCAAACCATTCAGAGCAGCTCTAGCCATATTGAGCGTGTTCGATGATCCAAGGGACTTCGTTAGGATATTCTTGACCCCTGCCAGCTCAACGACCGCCCTAACAGGCGAGTTAGCAATAATTCCCGTTCCTGGACCGGCAGGCTTAAGCATTATCTTTGCAGAATCCTGTCTTCCAATTGTCTCATGTGGTACGGTTTCGTTTCTTACCGCAACTTCAGTAACATTCTTCTTAGCTTCTAGCACTGCCTTCCTGATTGCAGTGGGGACCTCCCTGGCACTACCAATTCCAAGACCGACCTTTCCATCTCGATTGCCCACAACTGCAACAACTCTAAAAGACAAGTTCTTGCCGCCGGCCACCACCTTCGTCACTCTACGTATTTCAATGATTCTTTCTTCAAATTCGTTGTCTTCAACCTGCTTTTCCACAGGGGCGTTTCTGGAAGCTCTGGGGCTTCTTCTTCCATCGCGTGAAGATTTCGAATTGCGATCATTCTTCATCTCTTCAGCCATCTTCTTCACCTCCTCAGAACTGTAGTCCACCTGCTCGAGCGCCCTCGGCAAGTGACTTGACTCTTCCATGGAACTTGAATCCTCCACGGTCGAAGACCACGCTGGTGATTCCCTTGTCTTTCGCCTTCTTTGCGAGGAGCTCCCCAACCTTTTTCGCAGCATCGACATTCCATGACTTCTCAACAGAACCTCTAATTTCCTTGTCTACCGTCGAGGCCGCAACAAGGGTTACTCCCTTAGAATCGTCTATTAGTTGAGCATATATGTGCTTCTCGCTTCTGAAGACTGCTAGTCTCGGTCTTTCCGATGTTCCGGAAACTGCAGACCTGACGCGAAGATGTCTCTTTCGCCTTTGTTCCTTTTTATCTTTATGTTTGAACACTCCAGCCGCCTCCTTGATTAGACCTTCTTACCGACTTTAGTTCTGATTGCTTCTCCCTTGTAACGTATTCCCTTTCCGGAATAAACGATCGGTATTCTCCATCGCTTGATGTTCGCAGCAACCTGGCCAACTAAGTACTTGTCAATTCCTTTGACAACTATAGCCTGCGGCGCTGGCACTTCAAACTCTATTCCAGCAGGAGGATCGACCTCAACCGGATGAGCGTAACCGAGATTCATTACAAGCTTCTTTCCTTGAAGCTGAGCTCTGTAACCTACTCCAACGATTTCGAGTTCCTTAACAAACCCTTGTGTAACACCCACAACCATGTTGTTTATTAGCGACCAAAAGGTCCCGGCATACTTGGCCAATCTCTTGTAATCGCTCTTTCTTATCACAACATCCTCATTTGACTTCACCCAGAGCTCTTTTTCGTCGGCTTCGATCTTCACAAGAGGAAGGAGTTCCTGTTTCAGCTCGCCTTTCGGTCCCTTCACAGTGATCAAGTTTCCTTCGATTTTGTATGATACACCAGCAGGGATTTTTATGGAATGTTTAAGTAGTCTAGACATCAGAATTCCCTCCCTACCATACGTAGCAGATGACTTCGCCGCCGACGCCTTGCGAACGGGCCTGCTTGTCTGTCATCACTCCGCTGGAAGTACTTATAATTGCTATTCCCATACCTGACTTTACCTTCGGAAGTTTGTCCTTGTTCACGTACATCCTTCTGCCAGGTTTGGAAATTCTCACGATTCCAGAGATGACGTTGATCTTGTGCCTTCTGTCTCCCTTGTACTTCAAGAAGACTTTCAAGACACCCTGTTTGCCATCCTCTATGTATTTATAATCGTCTATATAGCCTTCCGCCTTCAGAATATCAAGCAACTTCTTCTTCAGATTTGAAGCCGGTATATCCACGCTCTCCTTGAAGGCAGCGTTGGCATTTCTTATTCTAGTGAGCATGTCGGCTATGGGATCACTCCACATTACATTTCCCTCCTCACCAGCTTGCTTTCTTCACACCGGGGAGTTTTCCCTCGGAAGCCAGCTGTCTAAAGCACACTCTGCAAAGACCGAACTCTCTATACACTGCTCTAGGTCTGCCACAAAGATTGCATCTGTTATATTTCCTTACTTTGAACTTGGGTTCTCGTTTCCACTTTTCGATTAATGATTTCTTCGCCATGCACCTACCTCCTTAGACCATGACTCTCTTGAAAGGAAGTCCTAGAAGAGCAAGCAACCTTCTGGCCTCCTCGTCAGTCTTGGCCGTGGTAACAACTATTATGTCCATTCCCTGAACTCGTTTTATCTGATCAGGCACAATTTCGGGAAAGACTAGCTGTTCGGGAAGTCCCATTGCATAATTGCCTCTGCCGTCAAACGAGTCCGGATCAACGCCTCTGAAGTCCCTCAGCTTCGGAAGAACAATATTTATCAGCTTGTAAAGGAAGTTGTACATCCTTGGACCTCTGAGGGTAACCTTCAATCCCACCGGCATTCCATCACGAAGTTTAAAGTTGGCTATACTCTTCTTGGCTTTCGTCACCACTGGCTTCTGTCCCGCTATCGTCATCAATTCCTTACCATGGAGATCGAGAAGATCCGCATTTCTAGATCCCTCTCCAATACCCATGTTTACTACTATTTTGGAGACTCTTGGCACTTCCAGCCTGTTCTTATAACCAAATTCCTTAGTCATGGTAGGGACTACTTCATTTTCAAATCTATCTTTCAAAGGGACGTATTCGTATGCCATCAACAATTCCTCCCCATTAGACCTTATCGATTATCTCGCCGCACTTCTTGCAGGCTCTAACCTTTTCGCCATTCTCAAGGATTTTGTGCGCAACTCTCGTAGGCTTATTACAGTTGGGGCAGACAACCATCACTTTCGAAACATATATTGGAGATTCCCTTTCAATTATTCCACCTTCACGGTATTGATTGGTTGGTCTCTGATGCTTTTTCGTGAAGTTGACACCCTCAACTATTATCTTCTTCTCCGAGGGAATTGTCTTAAGAACTTTGCCCTTCTTGCCCCTGTCTTTACCAGATATCACCATTACAATGTCTTCTCTCTTCACTCTACTCATTTGCGTCACTCCTCACCAGACTTCCTGGGCTAGAGAAGCTATCTTGGAGAATCCCTTATCCCTTATTTCTCTAGCAACAGGTCCAAAGACGCGTGTTCCTCTGGGCTGGTTCTGCTTGTCAATAATCACCGCAGCATTGTCATCGAAGCGAATGTAGGTACCGTCTGGTCTGCGAATCTCCTTCGCCGTTCTAACAAGAACGGCCCTCACTATATCGCCCTTCTTGAAATCTGTGTTCGGCGCCACATCCCTCACTGCAGCAACTACTATGTCACCAATGGTTCCCGATCTCTTTCTGTAACCACCGGTAACCTGAATGACCTTAATCATTCTCGCACCGGAATTGTCGGCGACCTTCAGGTAAGATTCAGACTGGATCATTTCTGGTCACCTCCGGAGCCTTCAACGGCCTCGGGAGTCTCAGAAATTTCTCCTGTATAAATATCCTTCTTCAAAACCTTGACAAGTCTGAATTTCTTCATCTTGCTCAACGGTCTGCATTCCTCGATCTCTACTGTGTCTCCCATTCCAGCAAGACCATTGGGATCATCTGCGTGATACTTCTTAGTAGTTTTCATCGTCTTCCCATAGAAGGGATGTATATGCGTTCTTGTTACACTTACTACAATCGTTTTATCCATCTTGTCACTTACTACCGTTCCTACTAGTGTCTTTCTTGGCATGGCGGACTACCTCCTTATCCCCAGCTCACGACCGCGAAGGATAGTCTTTATCCTGGCTATGTCGCGCTTTACTACAGTTATCTGGGAATGGTTCTTCAACCTGTTCATTTCCAGCTGGAACCTGAGGTCCATCAGCTTTCTTTTTGAATCTTCGAGCATCTGAGTGAGTTCTTCATCGGTGAACTTTTGAAGTTCGACTGCTTTCATCAGAGCTCACCTCCTATCTGATACCTCGGTACTATCTTTGTTCTGATAGGTAACTTAGAAGCAGCTTTTTCGAGAGCCTCTTTCGCAAGCTGGTCAGGCACTCCTCCTATTTCGAACATGATCTTCCCGGGCTTCACGACAGCTACCCAGCCTTCGACATCTCCCTTTCCCTTCCCCATTCTCACGCCAATACCTTTTGATGTAATAGGTTTGTCAGGGAAGATTCGAATCCAGAGATTACCATTCCTCTTAAGTGTTCTCGTAATCGCAATTCGGCAGGACTCGATCTGCTGAGCAGTTATCCAGTGTGGTTCGAGAGCCTTTATTCCCCATTCACCAAAGTGAACGATTGTCCCGCCTTTTGCCTTGCCGTTCATCTTACCTCTTTGTTGCTTCCTGTATTTTACCCTTTTGGGCATTAACATTATGAACTACCTCCCCTCTTGCAATTACACCTGTACGTCGCCTTTGTAGATCCATACCTTCACTCCGATTATTCCCATCTTAGTAAAGGCTGTGGTGTAACCGTAGTCCAGATCAGCTCTGAGGGTCTGGAGAGGAAGTCTTCCTTCCAGGTACCACTCTGTCCTGGCAATATCAGCTCCGTTCAGTCTTCCGGAAACCATTATCTTGATACCTTTAGCTCCCTTTCTCATTGCAGTGAATATCGCTCTCTTCATGGCTCTCTTATAAGAAGCTCTCTTCTCAATTCTTGACGCAATATCCTCAGCAACAAGAATCGCATCGGTCTCGGGTGTTTTCACTTCTTCGATATTCAGCTGGAACTGCCTGGTTATAAGCTTCTCCAGCCGCTGCCTTAGCAGCTTCACTTCACTGCCTTTCTTTCCAATCATCACACCAGGTCTGGCGCACTTGATGGTAATAACCACCTTACCTGGCTCCGGCCTTTCGATGTAAATGTCGGAAACTCCGGCAGCCATGTAATTCTTCTTAAGAAAGTCCCTTATCTTAAGATCTTCGAGTAGATATTCTTTGTAGTTCCTCTCGTTAATCCATCGGGCTTTCCAATCTTTACTTACACCAAGCCTGAATCCATAAGGATGTACCTTCTGACCCACTTATGTCACCTCACTCCTGAGGATTGCTAGTTTCTTCGCGGTTTGCTACAACAACGGTTATGTGGCTAAATCTTTTCTGCTGAATATCTGCTCTTCCTCTACCTCGCGGCCACAATCGCTTCATTCTCGGACCGTCATCAACTACAGCTTTTTCAACATAGAGACTATCGATATTCAGTCCAAAATTGTTCTCTGCATTTGCTACTGCAGAGCGCAGAACTTTGTAAACCAAACGGGAGGCCTTTTTTGGTGAGAACTCTAGAATCTGAAAAGCCTCGCCCACTTCCTTATTTCTTATTGCGTTGACAACTGATCTCGCCTTTCTAGGGGAGATTCTGACAAACTTCGCAACTGCCTTTGCCTGAGTGACAGGAGTTGCTGCTGCTTCTTCTTTGCGCTTCCTATGGAAAACAGAACGCTTATCTCTCTGCGTAGCCTGCGCCATCTCAGCACCCTCCCTCATCTTACTTCACCCTTCTTGCTTTTCTTATCGGCATGCCCACCGAACCTCCTGGTGGGAGAGAACTCACCCAGTCTGTGACCAATCATATTCTCTGAAATGTAAACAGGTATATGCTTCATCCCGTTGTAGACAGCTATTGTGTGTCCGATCATTTCAGGAAGAATCATGGACGCCCTGCTCCAAGTCTTTATGGGTTTCTTTTCTCCCTTTTCATTCAGCTCTCTAATCTTTTTCAAGAGACTCGGGTGTACGTATGGGCCTTTCTTCTTAGATCTCGACATCTTCAACTACACCCCCTGATCAATTCTGGTTCCTGCGCTTCACTATGAGGTTATCTGAAGGCTTCTTGTTCTTCCTTGTCTTGTAACCTCTGGCCGGCTGGCCCCAGGGGCTCTGAGGAAGGTGTCCCTTAGAACGCCCTTCTCCTCCACCCATCGGGTGATCGACCGGGTTCATCGTCATGCCTCTGACCGACGGTCTAACTCCAAGCCATCTCTTTCTACCTGCTTTTCCATGGACCTCATTCGAGTGTTCTTCATTTCCGACCATGCCGATAGTTGCCATGCATTTCACAACTACTCTTCTCAACTCACCAGACGGCATCCTAAGAAGAGCGTATCTTCCCTCTTTTGCCATTAGCTGTGCGTAGGTACCCGCAGCTCTCGCAATCTGGCCGCCCTTGCCTGGTATAAACTCAACGTTATGCACGATCGTGCCGACCGGTATTCGCTCCAGTGGCATTGAATTTCCAACTGAAATTTCAGCCTGGTCGCCGTTCTGAATACCATCTCCGACCTTCAAACCCTTCGGAGCCAGCATGTATCTCTTCTCACCGTCGATGTATTGGAGAAGAGCAATCCTCGCCGTTCTGTTCGGGTCATACTCTATCGATACGACTTTCGCAGGAATACCTATCTTGTCTCTCTTGAAATCGATAACCCTGTAACGCTTTTTGGTTCCGCCACCCTGATGTCTAACAGTTATCCTTCCATGATGGTTTCTACCCGCGTTCTTGTTGATTGGCTCCAGAAGAGACTTTTCCGGTTCAGTCTTTGTAACTTCCTTGAAGTCTGGAAGAAGCATAAACCGTCTGCTTTTGGTGACGGGATTAAACTTTCTCAATGCCATATCATCTCACCTCACCTTAGTGTTGGCCTTCGAGTTCTTTAATCCTGTATCCAGTCACAAGCGTAACGATTGCTTTCTTCCAGGACCTCGACTTGCCAACAAAGACACCGCGCTTCTTTGGTTTTCCCTTCATGTTCATGATATTTACCTGTTTAACCTTCACATTGAAAAGCTTCTCAACGGCGTCTTTGACTGTCTGCTTATTGGCATCTCTATGAACCTCAAAAATGTACTTGTTCAATTCACCAGAAGCAACTGTCTTTTCAGTGATCAACGGTCTGAGGAGAACGTCTCCGTAATACTTCTTTTCAGTCATTACCCGAGCACCTCCTCGATCTTACGAACAAGATCAGTAGTGATCACAAGCTTTTCATGATTTACTATGTCGTAGACGTTAAGCCCGTCGATATTCGCCTTACTGGTGACGGCTGTATTTCCGGGATTGTCTGCGATTATTACCTTCACGCCATAGATGTTTTTCCCGGAGAGTCTAACGTTCTGATACTCATCCTTCTGCCACGGCAGAACGAAGAGCGTCTTCTGCGACTTATCGAGTCCAAGGTTACTCAAGACCTCCCTGAGCTGCTTCGTCTTTGGTTTGTCGAATTTGAGATCATCCAACACAATTAAATTGCCTTCATTGAGTCTGATACTTAGAACTGATCGTAGCGCAACCTTCTTCATTTTCTTGGTCATATTGAACGACCAGTCTTTTGGCTTCGGTCCATGAATCACTCCACCGTGCCTCCAGAGTGGACTTCTGGTTGAACCGACTCTGGCTCTTCCTGTGTGTTTCTGGGCCCAGGGTTTTCTTCCCCCGCCCCTAACCTCTGATCTTGTCTTCGCCGAAGCCAGTCCGGCACGTCTGCCTGAAAGCTGCATATTAACGTATCTGTACATCAGATCCTTGTTAGGTTCAACGTTAAAAACGCTTTCACTCAGTTCTACTGTGCCAACTTTCTGGCCGGCCATATTCACAACGTCGGCTTGAGCCATTGTTGCGTCCTCCTTCCAACACATTTTCGGGGCTATCTGTTTGCGCTCTTGATTATTAAGAGGCCGCCCCTCGCTCCTGGAACTGCGCCATAAATGGCTAAGAGTCCATTCTCTGCATCGACTTTTACTACGGTTAGATTCTTTACTGTCTTCTTTTCGTTACCGTACTGACCGGGCATCTTCTTGCCCTTCCAGATCTTCGCCGGATCAGTGTGGTTACCTACTGAACCTAGCTCTCTGTGGAATTTCGAACCATGAGAAGCCTCTCCGCCTCTAAAGTTCCATCTCTTCATCGCGCCGGAAAAACCTCTCCCCTTCGAAAATCCAGTCACATCTACCTTCTCGCCTTCAGAAAAGACGCCGACTTCTATGATATCACCAACATTGAAGTCATTGACGTTACCAAACTTGAACTCTTTGAGAACTCTATGTGGTTTGACCTTTGCTGCTTCAAACTTTTTCACCAGAGGCTTTGTAAGTATTTTCTTTGCTCTTTCCGGTGTAAGCTCTTCGAATCCAACTTGAACGGCGTCGTATTCGCCACCTTCACTCGTCTTTTTCTGTACTACTGTACATGGACCGGCTTTCACTACGGTAACTCCGAAGGCTTTTCCATCTTTGTATATAGTTGTCATACCGAGTTTTCTACCCAATATACCTTTCATCTATCACACCTCCGAAGTCTCTTTACAGTTTAATCTCCACGTCTACACCCGCGGGGAGGTCGACTTTCATAAGAGAATCTATCGTCTTTGGTGTAGGATCTAGGATCTCAATCAACCTCTTATGAACTAGCTTCTCAAACTGCTCTCTTGCATCCTTGAACTTGTGTGGCGAAGTTAGAACAGTGTAGAGCGTCCTCTCCGTTGGCAATGGCACCGGACCCGATACCTTAGCATTGGTGAGCTTTACAGCTTCGACAATTTTCTTGGCCGACAAGTCAAGCAGTTTATGATCGTAAGCCTTCAAGCGAATCCTGATTTTTTGCTTGGCCATGCCTAAATGTTCCCTCCTTCTGTTAACAGGGAAGGGAGATTACTCCCCCTTCTCCTGGAAAGACCGTTAATCACTCAATTATTGAGCTGACGACTCCGGCGCCAACTGTCCTGCCACCCTCACGGATTGCAAATCTCAAACCCTTTTCAATCGCAACGGGGTAGATAAGCTGGATAGTCATTTCAACGTTATCGCCAGGAATAACCATTTCGACACCCTCGGGAAGATCCGCGATTTCTCCAGTAACGTCTGCTGTCTTAATGAAGAACTGAGGCCTGTAACCCTTTGTAAACGGAGAATGGCGACCTCCCTCTTCCTTCTTCAGAACATAGACGTTTGCAGTGAATTTCTTGTGAGGTGTTATTGATCCTGGTTTTGCAAGTACCTGCCCTCTCTTGACTTCTTCCTTTGCCACACCTCTCAGAAGTGCCCCGATATTGTCGCCGGCCTGCCCCTCATCAAGGAGTTTTCTGAACATTTCCACACCGGTACATACTGTCTTCTTCGTCTCATAGGAAAGTCCAATTATCTCAACTTCATCACCGACATGAACAGCTCCGCGCTCGATTCTTCCAGTAACTACCGTTCCTCTTCCTGTAATGGTGAAGATATCCTCCACTGGCATGAGGAATGGCTTGTCAGTTTCTCTGACAGGCTCCGGGAAGTAATCGTCGCAGGCATTCATCAGCTCGTATATGCTCTCTGTCCATTCATTTGGACTATCTGCTTCAAGTGCCTTCAGCGCAGAGCCCTTGATAACTGGAAGCTCGTCACCAGGGAACTCATAGGAGGAAAGAAGCTCTCTTACTTCTTCCTCAACCAGTTCGACCAATTCTTCATCGTCGACTGCGTCGACCTTGTTTATGTACACCACCATTGCGGGAACGTTGACCTGTCTCGCAAGGAGAACGTGTTCCCTCGTCTGAGGCATGACACCGTCAGTAGCAGCGACAACAAGAATAGCCCCGTCCATCTGAGCGGCTCCGGTGATCATGTTCTTGATATAGTCAGCGTGACCTGGACAGTCGATGTGGGCGTAATGCCTTTTGTCAGTCTGGTACTCGATATGAGCAACGTTGATTGTGATTCCTCTTGCTTTTTCCTCCGGCGCCTTGTCAATTGAGTCAAACGGGGAGAAGTCAGCAAGACCCTTGAATGCCAGACTCTTTGTAATTGCCGCAGTAAGAGTAGTCTTACCGTGGTCAATGTGTCCAATCGTACCGATGTTAAGATGTGGTTTTGAACGTTCAAATTTTTCCTTAGCCATGGTTTCCCTCCTCCAAAAACTTATTTGGGATCTCTATCTTCCAAGAATCTTATCTGCAATTTTCACTGGAACTTCCGAATAGTGGGAGAACTGAATAATGTGGATTGCTCTTCCCTGCGAGAGGGATCTGCAAACTGTCGCATAACCGAAAAGCTCGGAAAGAGGAACGTGAGCCTTAATAATCTTGAGACCAGCCCTGGTCTCGAAACCCTCAATCTTGGCTCGCCTGGAATTCAGATCAGCAATCAAGTCTCCCATATATTCTTCAGGCGTATTAATCTCTACAGCCATTATCGGTTCAAGCAAAGAAGGACTCGCTTTGCGTACAGCTTCTTTGAAGGCCATCGATCCAGCAATACTGAAAGCAATCTCCGAAGAATCCACTTCATGGTAAGAACCGTCCAGCAAAGAAACTTTCACGTTGACCATTGGGTAACCAGCAAGAAATCCCGAATCCATCGCTTCTCTGACTCCACGCTCAACAGGCTTTATGAACTCCCTCGGAATTGTTCCGCCAACCGTACTGTCTTCAAAAACGAAGTTGGAATTCTTGTCAGTGATGGGCTCAACACTTAAGATCACATGCCCGTACTGACCCTTGCCACCGGTCTGTCTTATA
The DNA here is from genome assembly GCF_002752635.1 of Mesotoga sp. Brook.08.105.5.1. Taxonomy (NCBI): domain Bacteria; kingdom Thermotogati; phylum Thermotogota; class Thermotogae; order Kosmotogales; family Kosmotogaceae; genus Mesotoga; species Mesotoga sp. Brook.08.105.5.1. Next base: position 170,820 of record NZ_AYTW01000005.1, on the reverse strand, counting down.
TACTTCGCTTCACCAATGGCTTTCGCTCTTATTGTCTCTCGATAAGCGACCTGTGGGTTTCCAACCCTTAGGCCAACGTTGAACTCTCTCTTGATTCTCTCAACAATTACCTCAAGATGAAGTTCCCCCATTCCCGACAAGATCGTCTCTCCCATCTCGGTGTCAACATAACTCCTAAGGGAAGGATCCTCCTCTACGAGAGCAAAAAGCGCTTTACTCAGCTTAGAAGCATCATCTTTAGTCTGTGGTTCTATCGCAATCGAGATTACAGGTTCCGGAAACTCGATCTTCTCCAAGATAATCTTTTCATCAGCACGACCCACTGTTTCTCCGGTCATGGTATTCTTTAAACCAACGACTGCAACTATATCCCCGGCACGTATATAGTCAACCTCTTCTCTCTTATCTGCATGCATAAATAGTAGTCTGGAAATCCTCTCCTTGACGTTCTTGTTTGCGTTAATTACGTATGATCCCTTCTCTAGAGAACCTGAATACACCCTTAAAAAGGTCAATTTTCCAACAAATGGATCAACCATTATCTTGAAAGCCAATGCAACAAAGGGTCCGTTCTCGTCCGGGTGAACCTCAATTTCATTTCCACTGTCAATTAACTCTCCTATTACGGGGGGTAGATCCTTCGGCGATGGCAGGTAATCGACAACAGCATCGAGCAGCAGCTGAATCCCCTTGTTCTTAAAGGCAGATCCACAGAGAACCGGAGTCAATAGTCCCGCAAGAGTAGCTTTCCTTATTGCCGCTTTCATTCTATCTGACGGAAGATCCTTACCCTCTATATATAACTCCATGAGTTCTTCATCAAACTCAGCGACGTGAGTAACCAGATCTTCACGAGCCTCTTCCACCTCGTTCAGCATACTCTCAGGTATCATGGAGACTCCGTATTCCGTCCCGTTTTGGTTAGTCCATCGAAACGCTTTCATCTCGACAAGGTCAATAACGCCTTCGAAGTTTGCCTCAGAACCAATTGGGAGCTGAATTGCCACGGGGTTGGCCTTCAATTTAGCAATCATGGAATCAACTGCCGCCTTGAAATCAGCTCCGATTTTATCCATCTTGTTCATGAAGGCAATTCTAGGGACATGATATTTGTCTGCCTGTCTCCAAACTGTCTCGGACTGCGGCTCTACTCCAGCCTGAGCGTCAAACACGGCAACGGCGCCGTCAAGAACCCTCAACGATCTTTCGACCTCAACCGTAAAGTCAACGTGCCCGGGTGTATCAATAATATTAATCCGATAATCCTTCCAAAATGCTGTAGTTGCTGCAGAAGTGATAGTGATGCCTCTTTCCTTCTCCTGGTCCATCCAATCCATTGTTGCGGTACCTTCGTCAACACTACCGAGCTTGTAATTTTTTCCAGTATAGAAGAGAATACGCTCGGTGGTAGTTGTCTTACCCGCGTCTATATGAGCCATTATTCCTATGTTTCGGGTCTTTTCTAGGGTCGTGACTCTCTCTTTCACTATCCTTCCTCCTGCCGAACTGCCTCTACCATCTGAAATGAGCGTAAGCCTTTCCAGCCTCCGCCATTCTGTGCACGTCTTCTCTCTTCTTAACTGCGTTTCCCTGTCCATTGTATGCGTCAACAAGTTCCAAAGCGAGCTTCTCTTTGAGTGGTTTGCCCGACTTCGACCTAGCGGATGTTACTATCCATCTTATCGCAAGCGCAACTGCACGTCTTTCAGGAACTTCGAAAGGTATCTGATATGTAGACCCCCCAACTCTTCTTGGCCTTACTTCCAAAAGAGGCTTCACGTTGTTAAGAGCTTTCTTAAATGCCTCCATCGGGGGCTGCTTAGTTCTCTCAGAGAGAGCTTCGAGTGCTCCATATACCGTTGCTTCTGCCTTGCTCTTCTTTCCATCAATCATTATCTTGTTGATTAATCTTGTTACTACTGCGTCATTGTAGATTGGATCAAGTACTACTTCTCTCTTCTCAGACTGACGTCTTCTCATCTAGAACTGCCTCCTTATTTCTTCGGCCTCTTGGCGCCATATCGACTTCTCGACTGCTTCCTGTTCGCTACACCTTCAGCGTCTAAAGTACCTCTCACTATCTTGTATCTTACGCCAGGAAGGTCCTTCACTCTTCCACCTCTCACAAGAACTACGGAATGCTCCTGCAGGTTGTGACCTTCACCAGGAATGTAGGCCGTTACTTCTGTCCCATTTGAGAGACGTACTCTCGCGATTTTCCTCAGAGCTGAGTTCGGCTTCTTAGGTGTCATTGTAGAGACCCTTACACAGACTCCTCGCTTCTGAGGATTGTTTTCAAGAGCCGGAGAAGCAGACTTCTGCTTCAACTGTTTCCTTCCGTGTCTTATCAATTGATTTATAGTGGGCATCTGGTTGCGATTCGCCTCCTTATAAGCATTTTGCCGAAAGCAATTGTACAATGCGCTGGTGGTACTGTCAATTGAAGCTAGCTGAACGGGATGTTTCAGGTAGAAAATGTTACCTAAGAGTTACTTCAAGTTTGAAGATTCTCCGACTAACTGAAAAAACGAAAGTTGCTGATTTGATTGCCCATTCTTTATTGATTCATCGAGCTCTTGAAGAAAGACGATTAGATTCTTCAGAAACAACCTGGAATGCAAAAGACTGAGATTTACTCTCTTCTCTCTCATGTTTGAAAAACTGTACCCCAGAAGTTTTGCAACTCTTGCACTAGCTATACCGGTCGAACTAGAGATATCTTTTATCTCCGTCCAAGTCACTCCTGTTCGTCCTTTTCTCTTCTCCAGTATCGTACCCAAATCAATAGCAAGCTTAGCCAGTACCGAGGAGAAGTAAGTAAATGGAACCGATGATTCCTTGGCGAAGCTAAGAAAACTCTCATCATTACTCAAGAAGCAAACCGCAAGGAATTCAACCTCTGTAGCGATATCGAAATCGATAAACTTCTCAACAGTTTTCTCATCTATTTCGGGAGAGAGTACGGATAATTTTTCAAGTTCACGGAGGATTCTGAATTCTTTCTTTCCCACTCTGCTTAAAATGACCTCAGCAGCAGCCCTAGAGATCGTTTTCCCGATAAGTTTGGCAATTTTCATTGTGTGCAACTGCCACTTGTCGTCTTCCCACGGCTTAGGAAGAACGAAGATGTGCTTTTCTGACTCAACATCTATGTTCAAACGTCCCTCGATGAAAACATCGATCTCCTCACCTAAGGAAAAAATCAACGCCTCAACGGCCTTCCTCTCCTCTTTCTTCCAAAGATCAAATTTGGAGAGCTTCACAGGTTTCGGTCCGAACATCCCCACGGTCGAAATAGCCGTCCTGAACTTTACGCTCTTGTCAGGCATATCTTCGCTTATGTGGAAAAAACCCGTTGCTCTCTCTCGAATGAAGAAGTCTTTCAGAACCTCACTGTCCCCCGTTATCTCGTATATCATAGCTTAATGCTCCTAACCACACTTCAAATCTATCTTCAACAGGCTGGCCTATCTCCGGATACTGGCTTATGACACAACCCGAGCCGTGAATTACTATCTTGTCGACCCCATAGATCTCCGCAATTTCTCTTACATCTAGTAGTGAGTATCCTCCTAGATCGGGCATCTTCCAGCTGTAAACACCTTCGTAGATCTCTTTTTCAACACCTATCCCGTATAGATTTCTCACAATTGACGCAAACATCGGAGCCGCTACGAATCCTCCGTAGTAAGCGCCTGCCTTCGGTGTATCTATCATTATATATAAAGTGTATGTCGGATTTTCAACAGGAAAGAAACCGTAGAAAAGTGAATAATAAGTCTCTTCGTTATACCCTCCCGGTCCAGCCTTTTGAGCAGTTCCGGTCTTCCCGGCTATTCTGATTCCATCAACTCTGGCCATTGTGCCGGTTCCCTCGATCACTACGCTCTCAAGTATTGGAAGCATGGTTGAAACTAGTTCTGGGGAAAACAGAGTCCCATCAACTTTCTTAGGAATGTTTGTCAGCCCCTCACCGCTCCTTATGGCTCTGACAAACGTTGGAGTAATGAATTGCCCCCCTGAAGGAAAGACATTGAGAGCTTTTACCATCTGGAATATGTTAACCCCGAGACCCTGACCTATTGGGAACTGGTAGGGAGAAATCAAAGACCAATCCTTTGCCCTGGGTAGAATTCCGGGAGTCTCGCCAGGAAGATCTACTCCTGAGAGCCTACCAAACCCAATATTTCTTAACTGATTGTACATTTCCTCCTTACCAAGAGTATTAAGTATCTTCCCGCCCACCTGAACTGCAGCAACGTTGCATGAATTGATGATTGCCTCCCTGAAAGTCTGAACACCGTGTCGTTCGCCCTCTACATCTCTGATAACTATGTCGAGTCCAGGAACAGGCTGGATCCTTCCAGTGCATTGAAAAGTCATGGTTTCTGTAATAGATCCGCTTTGCAACGCCAATGAGTAGATCAACGGTTTTATTGTTGAACCTGGTTCAAAGATTCCCATCAATCCAACGTCCCAGTCGTAAGCACCTGCATACGCCAGTATCTTTCCCGTCTTGCTCTCTATGAGGAGCGCAACTCCACCGTCTGCCATGTTCTTCTCGACGGTTGTCATTAGTTCTTCGTATACCATCTTCTGAATGTCTATGTCAATCGAGAGATATATGTCATCGCCATTTGTTGGTTCTTCTCTCCAGGCACTTGTGAGCGTCCTTCTTATCAAACCGTCCTCTTTGCCTGAAAGATGCTCGTTGTAGCTTAGCTCTATACCATTAAGCGGAACCCCGCCCTTGTCAAGCTTACCGATTATCCTATCTAAACCATATTCTCCAAAACTCAATCTCTCCCTCTGCATTTCCAGGGAGATATACCGTCTTGTTATCGGTGTAATTCTTCGTTGCATCTCATCGTTAGTCGGCGCAGTGCCAAGAAGGAGAAAACTCTTTGTGCTCTGAAGATTTTCCTGAAGCTTCTCATAAGAAATGCCGAAAGAAAGCTCAACATTCTTGAGAACACGATCCACTTGATCGGACGAAGTCGCAAGTCGTAGATACCCAAGATCAAGCCATGCTTCATAGATCAGTGAATCACTAGCTAGAAGTCTGCCTCTTGAATCGTAGATAGAGCCTCTCAGAGCAGGAATCTTGTTTACTCCGAGCATCACCGGCAAATCCGGGTCAGTAAACAGGGAGATATATCCCGCTCTTACCGCGAAGACTCCTACACAAAGTATAAGAAGAACATACAACAGTGTAACTCTGCTAGCCAGTCTCTTGATTTAAGATCCACCTCGACAAAGTTCTACTTTTCTGCTCTCACCCCAACAACCGTCTGTAAATATGAAATTTCCCTAGAGACATCTCCTAGTCGAGACTTCATGACTGTGATGCTCTGCTCTCTATTCGTCGCCACCTCTGTAATTTTATCAACTTCATTGCCAAAATAGAACGGGAGAGCAATTGAAACTGCCAGTGAAAGAAAAATCACAAGAACTTGCAGAAAACCAAATAAACCCCATACTTCACTGTTCGTTAAGGCTTCGCCGCCCTCACGCGCCAGCGATTTCCGCTTCGCTGTTATGGCTTGCACGAGATGTTCCTCCCTTCAAATCCGCTCCGCTGCCCTCAACCTTGCACTTCTTGCTCTTAGATTGAGTTCTACTTCTTCTTGTGACGGCTGTATGGGTTTCTTCGTAAGGATCTTCAACTCTGAGTCCGATTTCTCCCTGAATACCCTTTTTGCTATGCCGTCTTCCAAAGAATGAAATGAAATAAAAACGATCCTACCGCCTTGCTTAAGAAAACCGGGAATGCTTCTCAGGACACCTTCGATGTTCTCTAATTCCTTGTTAACTACAATTCTTATCGCTTGAAACGTCTTTGTTGCGAAATGTCTTTTCCTCTTGTACCTTTCGGCCGGTGGCATTGCTGCTTTCACTGCATCGTGCAACTCTCTGGTAGTAGATAAAGGTCTTCTGTTAACTATGCATTTCGCTATTCTTCTGGCAAATCTCTTCTCGTCACCATACTCAAAGATGATCCTCGACAGTTCACTTTCGCTGTAGCTGTTCACAACATCTGCTGCTGTAATCTTATTTGAGAGATCCATACGCATATCGAGCGGTTCGTCCAGTTCGTACGAAAACCCTCTTCCTTTAGCCTTCAGCTGAAAAGTGGAAGTGCCAACATCCAACAAAACTCCGTCTACCCTTTCAACGCCTGCCTGCCTTAATACTGTTTCGAAATCAACGTAAGAAGAATTAAATAGTCTGAACTTGCCCCGGTATTCTTCGAGATTCTGCTCCGCTAAATCCAGAACCTCACGGTCTACATCCAGTCCAATGACTCTTGCCTGACCGTTGGTGGCCTTCAGTATTGCCTTTATGTGACCACCCTCTCCAGCGGTACAATCAAGATAGGTACCCTCAATACGTCCACCAAGCAAATAATGGAGCGCTTCGTGAACCATAACGCTCCTGTGGTGTTCATCATATTGCCTGGACACTGAATTCACTCCGCTCGGAAGAATAATAACATTTTTCTATAGCCAAAGTCAAACTCATAGCGATATTCATTCGAGAGATTTTTCTATTGATGAGAAGAAAAGCAGTTCCTTCTCAATGAATTCGTCTATCTCTCCATTCATTACAGATTGAATGTCGCCAGTCTCCGCATCTGTTCTGTGGTCTTTAACCATTGTGTAAGGCTGGAATACGTATGATCTTATCTGATTTCCCCACGAAATATCTTTTTGATCACCCATTAGCTTGAGTTTCTCGTTACGCTTTTTCTCTATCTCGATTTCAAATAGCTTTGCGTAGAGCATCTTCATTGCATTTGCCTTGTTTTGGTGCTGAGACCTTTCCGTCTGACATGCAACAACTATTCCTGTTGGAAGATGAGTAATTCTAACGGCAGAGTCTGTTTTGTTCACATGCTGCCCACCGGCACCGCCGGATCTGTATGTATCGACCTTGAGGTCTTCAGGTTTTATCTCGATTTCAGGTACTTCATCCATCTCGGGAAAGACACTAACAGAAGCAAAAGAAGTGTGTCTTCTGTGATTTGCATCAAATGGAGAAATTCTTACTAGCCTGTGGACACCCGCCTCAAACTTCAGCTTTCCATAGGCATGTGGACCAGCCAAATTCAGGGTTACACTCTTGATTCCTGCCTCATCTCCAGGCAATTCATCGACTATAGTTATTCTGTATCCATTTCCTTCGGCCCATCTCATGTACATCCTCATTAGCATTGACGCCCAGTCCTGGGACTCGGTTCCTCCGGCACCTGGGTGAATTGACATAAAACAGTTGTTATTATCGTACTTTCCGCTCAGGAGGATCGTTAGCTCAAACTCCCTGACCTTCTTTTCCGCCGATCTTACAAGCTCTTCAACGTTCTTGACGAAGCTTTCGTCTTCTCCCGATAGCTCAACAGCAATGTCAATGCTTTCAAACTCCTCTTCCACATCCCTTAGAAGAGCAAGGATTCCGCGGAGCGACTGCGCATCTATTCCCAGCTTGGAAGCCTCTCTTTGGTCGTTCCATATTGAGGGATCACTCATCCTTTTTTCGATATCCTTCAGTTTCTCATCTATCTTCTCGAGATCAAGAGTCTCTCTTATTGAATCGAATTTCTCCCTCAGCTCTTGAATTCTCAAGTTTGTTTCATAGCTAATCAAGTTACACCTCCGGACTAACGTTTCACCTTGAACCTTTTTGTGCCCTTCTTCTTGCCGCCAGTGTCTGCCTTTTTTTCTCCTCCGACTCCACTGAAATCCGAGTGCATAGCTTGAAGACTTCTGAATTCCTTGTCGGCGTTTTGCTTGGCCTTATCACTATCGACTCTAACTATTCTGACTATGGCACTGGCAATGTCATCATAAAGAGAATCGGTCAACTGCTGAAAAAGAATGAAAGACTCTTTCTTGAATTCTATCACAGGATCTTTCTGACCGTAAGCTCTTAAACCCACCGAGTCTTTGAGGTGCTCAATAGATTCTAGGTGTCTTCTCCATCTCTCATCGATCATCCTTAGCATAATGTACTTCATCACCTGAGGGAACTCATCTCCAAATGAAGCCTTCTTTTCGGCATAAATCTTCTGCAGAAGCGACAAGGTTACGTTTCTAAGCTCCTCGACGTTCTTAATGTCCTTGAGCCGCTCAATGTCCCCTGCAGGCAGGAAACTGAAGGAGACTTTAATATCTTCAAAAGAAGGAAGCTGCGCAAGTCCCGACAGTCTTCTATCAACTACATCTTCAATAATCTCAAAGACATTCGAATCGATCTCTTCGCCCTTCAATACCCAGTTGCGGTGAGCATATATGGCGCTCCTCTGCTGATCAATAACCGAATCGAGCTCGTAAAGGCGTCTCCTAATCTCGAAATGCATTCCCTCAATCTTTTTTTGAGCAGACGAAATAATCCTGCTTAGAAGCGAATGCTCTATTGGTTGACCTTTTTCGATCTTGAGGGTATTCATAATCGATTGCATTCGTTCGCCACCGAACAGTCGAAGAAGATCATCTTCAGTAGAGAGGAAGAATCTTGACTCTCCTGGGTCGCCCTGTCTACCTGATCTGCCAACTAGCTGATTGTCAATTCTTCTGCTCTCGTGCCGCTCCGTTCCAAGAACGTACAGTCCTCCAAGTTCCACAACCCCATCACCAAGTTTTATGTCAGTTCCTCTCCCGGCCATATTAGTGGCTATAGTAACGGTTTTTCGCTCACCTGCATTAGCCACGATTTCTGCTTCTCTCTCATGGTATTTTGCATTTAAGACTTCATGAGGAACCCCCTTTTTCTGCAGCATTTTGCTCAGGAGCTCACTCTTTTCTATTGAAGTAGTACCAACGAGCACTGGCTGTCCCTTCTCATATCGTTGAGCGATCTCAGCAGTGATCGCTTCGTTTTTCTCCTCCCTTGTCTTATAGATTGCATCTTCTTTATCCAGCCTAATTACTCTCTTGTTCGTCGGAATAACGGCGACCGGAGTATTATACATAGAAATGAACTCGGATTCTTCAGTCGCGGCCGTACCGGTCATTCCCGATACCTTTTCATAGAGCTTGAAGTAATTCTGAAAGGTAATAGTTGCGAAAGTGACTGATTCCTGTCTTATCTGCACGTTTTCTTTGGCTTCTATGGCCTGATGAAGACCCTCAGAGTACCTTCTTCCAGGGAGCAACCTGCCGGTGAACTCGTCAACAATGACAACTTCACCTTCATTAGTAACAAGATAATCAACTTCTCGTCTGTAGAAAATCATAGCCTTCAATGCATTCAAAAGATGGAAGATGTAGTCATAATTACTGGGGTCGTAAAGATTTTCTATCTGAAGAAGCTTCTCAGCCTTTTCTATTCCTTCATCTGTAAGGGTCACCGTTCTGTCCTTTTCATCGACAACAAAATCTTTTTCGGCCTGAAATCGCTTTGCAAAGAAGGCGAACTGTCTATACAGACTTGACGAGTCCTGAGCGGGACCAGAGATGATCAGTGGCGTTCTCGCCTCATCTATGAGGATTGAATCGGCCTCATCTACAATCACGTAGTTGTGGCCTCTCTGAACTTTGTTCTCGAGAGAGTAGACAAGATTGTCTCTCAAGTAGTCAAAACCAAACTCATTTGCAGTTCCATAAGTTATATCGCAATCATAGGCTTTTTTTCTCTCCATAGGCTCCATTGCTGCTTGGATGAACCCAGCTTGCAACCCAAGATACTCATAAACCGGCCCCATCCATCCCGCATCCCTTTTTGCAAGGTAATCGTTCACAGTTGCGAGATGACAACCCTTACCTGACAGAGCATTTAGATACAGGGGCATCGTTGCCACAAGAGTTTTTCCTTCACCGGTTTTCATTTCTGCGATCTTGCCTTCGTTTAGAGAAAGAGCACCCATAAGCTGCACGTCAAAGGGTCTCATCTTCACTGTCCTCTTGGCAGCTTCTCTTGCCAGCGCAAAGGCCTCCGGCAGAACAGACTCAAGCGACTGGCCCTCGTCAATCCTGGCTTTGAATTCCTCAGTTTTCTTCACGAAATCTAGTCGATCGTACTTACTGACCTCTCGCTCTAATTCATTTATCTTTTCAACTGTTTTTGAATACTTCTTGAGAAGCATTTTGTTTTTGTCGAATATCTTCGAGAAAATCCCCATCAAATCACCTCAATAGAAACGTAGCGCGTGAATCATATTACCGTTTTCATAGAAGGTTTGCTGGTAGAGGAGAGCGCTATCTACAGAAATCCCCATGAGAGATCTAAAAACCTTCTTCATGTCAATAAATGCATGCAAGATATCGTTGTCCATGCCCAATCTTCTGACGAATTCGTAACTTGTGTTACTACTCAAAACCTCTGCATTAGAAAGCAATCTGTAGTATTCGTCGGGTGTAAGCGAAGTGAGCACGGTTGTCTCGGCTGAGAAAATGAAATATATGGTATCAAAATCATTCTCAAGTTCGTAGATACGGCTGCCCCTGTACGAGGACTGAACCGCACCCCACTCTTTGAGCGGTCCTTCGAGTCTTTCGGTATCCGGGCTTCTGTTAGTAAACACCGCTGTTACTCTCGGAGTCTCAGAGACCAAATCACCATATATCCTTGTATTTCCTGTGCTTTCTCTCGAGAGAAGGACAACAAAATCCGCAAGTTCTCTGTAAGGTTCGAGATCAAGCTCAAACCAGTGAGCGAGCTCCTTCCTCAAGGTCTCTACAGATGAGGAAGGAAAGAAAACCGTGTAGTCACCAAGAGTTGCCTTTGATGCCTCTACCTCCTTGGCATCAGACAAGGAAATCATCTTCTCAAGCTCTTCACTGTCCACAAACATCGTATCCTGAACAATCGTAGCTGTAAGTGTATGTCCTTCCGGACGAGCAAAAACCACAGTACTTTCGATTGAAAAGGTAGACTCAAGTCCCAGATCAAGCTGAAATCGGTCTCCATCAATATAACCGGCAAGAGTGAAGTCATAACTCTTCTCCGCAACCTCTCTGCCCTTACCGTTTGACTCCAGTAACCTACCACCTTCTCCAGCATATGTCTTCATAGCCAGAGTAACAGCCTCTTTATTACCGCCGATTATTAGGTAGTCATCTGCGGCATTGTAGAAGAGAGTTCCTGTACTGCTCCTCAACTCGTTAACTGTCTCTCCAGGTTGAACGAATATTGCCATATCCAGAAGGGCTGCCGTAGCTTTCAATAACTGAAAGGAATTAGAGGTTCTCCAAGCTATGAAAACTCTGTTCCTGGTGAGCTTCAGTTTCTCAAGGAGATAAAACGGATCAAACATCAGCAGATCATCAAGAGAGAGATCGATACCTTCGCCAACGAGAAGAATGTCATTATTCAAAGCGTTCTTAAGAAAACTCGTATCGACCTCCGCATTGTATCCAGCAGCATCGATTATCCCATAAAAGGCTCGTTCAGCACCGAACCCGTCATCCCCGAGATAGGCACCGAAAAAATTGGTGCTGTCCCTGAGAACTTCCATCGTTGATCTCAACCCACGAAGAATGAGAAAATAGCCGACATCTTCAGGAACGAAATCGAAAATATCTTGTGCCACTAATGCGGAAAAAGAAACAAGCACCAGCATAAAAACGAGTAAGGATTTCAAGCTCTCCCGGATCACTCAAGTGAACCGGGGTTTTCCCTCCCTTCAAACCAATTGGTTGCTATCCCGATCGAAAAACGCGAAAGCCTTCTCAATCAAATAGTCATAGTCTAACTCAACAAATGTCTCCCCAGCAACCGAATAGAGAAGATACTCGATGTTACCTCTTTTGCCTTTGATTGGAGAAAACGTTATTCCTACGGGAAACATGCCACTACTAACAAAAGCCTTTACAAATACTTCTATAACTTCGCGATGAGCCATACGTGAGCGCACCAATCCCTTCTTAACAACACCCGGACCAACTTCAAATTGTGGCTTTATTAGGACCACCGCTTCTCCGTTGTCTTTCAGAAACATCCTAAAGAGCTCTGCCAAACCTGCTGTAGAGATGAATGATAAGTCCGCGGTCAATAGATCAACTTCGCCCCCAAACTGCTCAATAGAGAAATCTCTTATGTCAGTTGACTCAACTGACAAGATTCTGCTGTCCTCTTTAAGTTTGTTACTGATCTGGTCTTTCCCAACATCTACACAAATCACACTGGCTGCACCATTTTCCAGCAGAAGTTGTGCAAAGCCACCGGTTGATGCACCAACATCAAGTACTCTCCTACCTTCAGGTTTTATTCTGAACTCATCGATAGCTTTCTTCAGTTTGTAATACCCTCGCCCTACCGGCATAAAGGAGTTCGAGGCGACTATTTCTCTGTCAGAATCCACCTTGTAACCCGGCTTAAGAACAATCATACCATCTACAGTAACTTTTCCGCTCCTGATCAGTTCTGCTGCTTTCGTTCTACTCTCAGACAGCCCAAGCCCAAACAATAGTTCATCAAGTCTACGTTTCAAACTCATCAAACACCGCTTTGTAGAATACAAGTCCCTGAGGAGGGGCAGTTCCTGGAAGCGTTGATCTATCCTGTGAAGAAAGGAATTCAGAGACGGCTTCTTCAGAAGTGCTCCCGGTGCCAACTTTCACAAGCGTACCGACGATATTCCTTACCATTCTCTTGAGAAAGGAGACTCCCTCGACCCTAATGAGTATAAGACGAGGGCTCGTCCTGACAATTCTAATGGCTGAAACGGTCCTTATTGGATTTCTGTCATCCCGGCCAGTCCTGAAAGCAGTAAAGTTGTGTTCTCCAAGAAGTCGACTCCCTGCTCTCCGCATCGATTCAATATCCAGAGTATACGGGAACCACCAGACAAACCTTCTTCTGAAGATGTCCGGTTCGCTTGAATTGAGAATGTAATAGTGATAGATCCTCTTCTTCGCAGCAAATCTTGGGCTGAAATTCTCCGCTACTTCATACACTTTTCTAACATACACGTCCGCCGGAAGATTCGCGTTGAGCGCAGCTTTCATTGTTGGAGCATCCAATCTATCGAGGTTCGAATCAAAAGCGATTACCTGACCATAGCCGTGAACTCCCGTGTCTGTTCGACCGGCTCCCTGACTCGAGACTCTGAACTTGTGAATTCTTTCCAGAGCTTCTTCGAAGATGCCCTGTACAGTTCGCATATCCGGCTGATTCTGAAAACCGAAGAAATCGGTCCCGTCATACGACACTACTGCAGCGAATCTCTTCACAGTCATTTTGAACCCGTAAGATCTAGCATCTCGGTGTAGAGATAAACCATTGAAGAGAGGTCCTTTCCCATTCTCTGTAAATCCCCATTATAAACAGTCCACAAAACCCTTCCAACTATGGTCTCGACGTACTTTATCAAGGAGTTTTCAAGCTCCTTCTTCTCGCCATCACTTAGCAGAAGGCCTCCAACTTTTCCTGCAAGCCATGAGGAAAAGCCCTGATCATTAAATCTCAGAGTTCCCTCTTCATAATCCTTAAGCATTTTATAGACTTCCTCAGTTGTCTCTCTTACGGAAAGATTCTTAGAAAGCACTTCGAGTATCGTTGGATCGAAGTAACCTTCAAGCGCTTCAGGAACTTCCAGCTCGTACTTGAAGTAAAGAAGGTTCGCATCACTGTGCTTTCTTTCGAAAGAGATCTTGCGTCTAGTAGCACTTTCAAGGCCATAAGCGCTAAGACAACTCCAGTATTTGTGTTTGAGTAAATCGGTTGAATGCTCAGTGGACCACGTGGTCATAAAGCCTGTCTTAGTTCTGTGATCAAATGTTGCTCTCTTTGGAGAGAGAAAATCATCCCCACGGTACAAAATGTGAGCGTACCTGTAATTCATAGGCCTACAATCCCTTCGATCAGTTCTTTTAGCTCATCGATTTTTCTTCTTGCTTCATCATTGGTTACTCCCTTTGCCATGAGATAGAATTTGATTTTTGGTTCTGTCCCCGAAGGTCTTACAATAATCTTAGAACCATCCTCCATCTCCATAGAAATCACATCGGCCGTGGGGAGATCACCCGAGTCTTCCATATAGTCTTTGAATTTTCTTACCCTAAAACCCCCAATTGCAGATGGCCTACTTTCCCTAAGCCCTTTCATGATTGCTTCTATTCTTTCCTTTCCCTCTATGCCTTCGTAATCCTTGTTAACGAGTGCCTCGAGATAATAACCGAACTCCTTATAGATCTCTTCAAGATACTCTATCAATGAAAGTCCTGACCGCTTCAAGAAGCCCGCGATTGTACAGGCAAGAGCAGCAGCGCTAACAGCATCTTTGTCTCTTGCATGCCTTCCGTAGAGAGAGCCGTAGCTCTCCTCGAAACCGAAAAGATACTTTCCTCTTCCTTCGATTTCTGATTTCTCAATGATCTCTCCAATGTACTTGAACCCGGTTAGGGTCTCTCTTACTTTTACACCGCTTCGAGCAGCGATACTCTTAACCAAATCCGTTGAAACTATCGTCTTCACAATAAACGCATCGTCAGGCAGGGACCCTTTCAATCTCTCAAGAATGAAATGGGTCATTATCACGCCTGTTTGATTTCCATTGATCGCGATGTACTTTCCATCTTGCCTTACCATTATGCCCAACCTATCGCAATCCGGATCCGTCGCAATCAGAAGATCGGCATCGGTTTCACCTGCAACATCAAGAGCCATAGAAAATGCTTTCGGATCTTCCGGGTTTGGACTCTTCACGGTTGGGAAGCTACCATCAGGTATAGCCTGCTCCTCGACACGTTTCACTCTGTGGCCAAGATCGGAAAGTGTCTTGTAGACAGGGTAGTTGCCGGTTCCATGAAGAGGGGAATAAACAACGCTAATTGATTCAAAATCGTTACAAAGGTGGAGAACGTTTTCCTTCACAATCTCCAAAAATCCATCAAGAACAGAGTTCGGTATGTTATAAATTATCTCTCTCTTCGGCGAGTAGTTTTCGAAAAAGTCTGATCCATTAACGCTTTGAATTATCTCTTCAGCGTAACGGGGAACCGCTTGAGTTCCATCTGAAGTGTAGACCTTAAAGCCATTGTACTGAGGTGGATTGTGACTGGCAGTAATTACAATTCCTCCACTTGCCTTAAGCTCCCTAACCGCAAAACTTAGGACTGGGACAGGCATTGGCTCAGCAAAAATGTGAACCTTGATACCTATTGAGGAGAGGACCTCGGCCGACACTTCAGCGAAACGAGAAGATTTGTGCCTTGTATCAAAGGCTATTACTACTGACGGATCTATGTACTTATCAGAAATCCAGCGACCGAAGCCAAGAGAAGCTCTTCTTATTGTGAAAATGTTCATACGATTTGTTCCGGCACCAAGAACCCCTCGCATTCCACCGGTACCGAACTCGAGATCCAGAGCAAACCTATCCCTAACTTCTTCCGGTGAAAGCATCTTGAGCTCTTCCTTCATCTCTTCCGTAGAATTCTTAAGCCATCTTTCGTACTCTTCAAAGATTCTCTGGCTATTTCTAAGCACACTACCACCTTCCAACTGCTTTCAAATGATTTACTTCCCCATCATTCAAAACCTCAATAACGTCAAGCCTTGTTTCACTAAAGGTTGGCTTTTCAGTTGATATGTATCTCTGGGCAGCCAACTCGAGTCGCCTTAGCTTTCTTTCGTCAACTCTGTATCTCGGCAATCTGAAAGAACTCCCTCCCTTGACTTCAACAAAGACCATCGTCCTTCCTTCAAATGCAACAATATCTATCTCACCAAATCTATACGAGATATTTCTCGCAATTATCTTGTATCCTGACTTCTTAAGATACCTGCAAGCAAGTTCTTCATATCTTTTACCAGAAGCGTTGCTCATTTCTCCCCTTTGTATATCCTTGGAACTTTGAGATAGTCTCCTTCCCGCTCAGGAAAAAGATCACGAATTAGCTTTGCACCTTCAAATTCCATCGGAGCGTCTTCTCTTGGTTCAAGACTCTTCTCGACTGGAGATATCATTTCATCGGCACTGGGATCAACTTGATCTAGAAGCGTCATGTACTGCAGAACCTCTTCGATGTCCTTCTTAAGACTCACGCGCTCCTGTTCACTCAGTTCGAATTTTGCAAGTCCTTCAAGATGCTTCAGCAGTTCATCACTTATTCTGGTTTCCATTCTACTCCTCCTCAATCCTGACCTCTCGAAGATACATCGCAGCATGCTCGGGAGGCATAGGGTTTATGTAGAAGCCTGAACCCCACTCAAAACCAGCGACCCTTGTGAGTCTTGGAACTATCTCCAGATGCCAGTGATAGTGAGCGGATTGCTCCATACCCTTGATTCCCGTATGCAACATGAAATTGTAGGGCGGATTATCGAGAGCCTTGTGAATCCTCAGCAACATATTCTTAAGTATCACAGAAAAACTATCGATCTGAGAAGCAGAGATCTCTCCGAAATTGTCTTTATGAACCTTCGGAACGATCCAGGTCTCAAAAGGAAACCTTGCAGCAAATGGTTCGAAAGCAACAAAATCATTATTCTCCTCAACCACTCTCGTCCCTTCCAGTCCTTCCTGGTTAACCATATCGCAGTAAACGCATCTTTCTCTGAAACGGTAGTAGTCTGCAGCACCAGCGATCTCTTCAGCAACTCTCTTAGGCACAATTGGAGTAGCTATCAACTGACTGTGGGAGTGCATCAGGGATGCCCCAGCTTCTCTTCCATGGTTCTTGAATATCAACACGTATTTGATCCTATTATCCTTTTCAAGCACCTGATGACGTTCTTTGTATGCCCAGATCACTTCCCTAACCTGCTCATACGATAGAGTAGCCATAGATGCGTTATGATCAGGTGTCTCGATAATCACTTCATGCGTTCCAAAACCCTTTATAACATCGTACATTCCATGGCCAAAGCGATCCGGTTCTGTACTTGAATCAAGAGCTGGAAACTTGTTCTGAACTACCCTAACCCACCATCCCGGGCTGTCTTTCGTAGTATCCGCAGGTCTGAAAGCCATGACTTCAGGTGGAGTGGTGTGCTCATTTCCGTAATCAAACGGACAGAAAGCCGATTCCGCTTTCTCTCTGGCATTTATGAAATCATGAGGCCTTCTAGCTCTTTCAGTAGCTATTATTACCCATCTCTTTATTATCGGATCCTTTCTTAATTCAGGCATTACCTTTGACCTCCAGCATCTCGCTGTATAGAGATATGTAATTCTTCGCCGAAGCGTTCCAAGAAAAGTCCTCACTCATGGCATTGTACACTACTTTCCTCCAGCAGTCCGGCCGACTGTATACTTCGATAGCTCTTTCAATTGCTTCAAGAAGTCTACTAGCTTTGTAATCAGAAAAACCAAAACCATTTCCGGAATTCAAACCGTCAAATTCCTTCACTGTATCTGCCAATCCACCGGTGAATCTAACTACAGGGATCGTCCCATACCGCATGGCAAACATCTGACCCAAGCCGCAAGGTTCATATCTGGAAGGCATCAAGAACATATCTGCGCCCCCGTAAATCTTCTGGGCAAGATCCAAATCGAAGGTTAGCTTTGCAGCTACCCTATCTGGATAAGCTTCTTCAAGCTCCTTAAACATGAGTTCGTATTTCCTCTCACCAGTCCCCAGAACTATTAGTTGGACGGGAAGCTTCATCAGATCATCCTTAATCTCCTCTATTAGGTCGAGCCCTTTCTGATCAACAAGTCTTGAGATCAATCCAATAACTGCCGTATTGTTTCTGGGAAGACCTACCAATTTCTGCAGATTGCATTTGTTTCTCTTCTTGTTCTTAAGATTATCAAGACCGAAGTTAGCCCACAAACGCTTGTCGTTTTCGGGATCGTATTCGGAATAATCGATTCCATTTAATATTCCAACCAGATCATTGTTCCTTCTGGAAAGGATTGCCTCCAGCCCCGCACCGTACTCAGGAGTCTGGATTTCTTTTGCGTAGGTAGGGGAGACCGTACTAAGCTTATCGGAGAATTCAATGCCCGCCTTAAGGAAATTGAGGCCTTCTTGCACCGAAATATCTTTTTGATAATCTTTCTTAATCCCCGAGAGTTCAAAATAACTGTCTTCATAGACACCTTGATAAGCTAAGTTATGAATTGAGAGGACTGTTTTAATTCCGGCTTCGGCTTGCTTAAGATAGACTGCCATGAGACCGGTATGCCAGTCGTTGAGATGAACGATATCATAACCTTGCTCAATCGCAAAGGACGTGGCTGCATCGGAAAAGCTCATTGCTTGAAGAGCTAAATCGGATGAGCCATAGACCTCCTTGGAGTCCATAAGATCTTCATTTCTCAGCAGAAAGACACTCACTTCACTTTGAGGCAATTTAGTCTTATAGATATCAAAGAAGCGAGGGCTTCTTAAGAATCTTGTCTTCTGGACCCTTCCCGTCTTTGATAAAACGCTTCTATCTATCGATCCATGAAGAGGCATTAATATATCAACATCCACTCCCAGCTCTTTCAAGTACTTCGGAAGGGATCCAGCTACATCAGCAAGACCTCCTACTTTTGCTAATGGATACACTTCGTAAGAAACAAACAGCACTCTCATGTAATCACCTCTTGAATATCGGCAGGTCATGAGAAAAGATCACAGTATCTGCCATGTCGAAGTACTTCATTACGAAAGCAGCGGCCTCGTCTGTCCGCATACCTTTTCGCATTTCGTGATACTGTATTTGCCTTGTGCATATATCTCCACAAATAAAGACATTGCCACAATTACTTGTTTCAAGAAAAAAAGAAACATGATCTCTCGAGTGAAAAGGAGACTCCAGAACTTCTACTGAATCTAGAAGCATGTCTCCATTCCTGAACGGCTCGACTCTATTCCAGGAGAGAACTATCTTCTGGTACATGGCTCCAACTATTGGACCAAACGAACCGTAGTCTCTGCTACTGTAACTCTCATGCAGATGAACTTTTGCGTTCGGGAAAAACATGCTGTTGAAGGCGTGGTCTAGATGAAAGTGAGTCAGAAATATGTCGGTAATTCCATCTGGGGAAAGACCCAGAGAAGTCAGTCTATCTTCAAGAATCTCTAGAGAAGGGAAACCGCCCGGATCGACGAGAATCTTTTTTTCATCTTCCACAAGAAGAACACAGCTACTCGTTGGAGAATCCAGCATTCCCGGCACATATACCAAACTGCCGGGAAAGAGGAGATTCAAGTCCAAGTTACATCACTCCTCGAAAAATCAAACCTACTGTCCCTATAATTATACAGTAAACGGCAAACAAACTCAGACGTCGCTTCAGAACAAGTTTCTTGAGAAGCCACAGTCCCATTACTCCGGTCAGGAAAGCAAGAATGGAAGACAATAGAACCGTACTGACAGGAAGATTAACTCTTGAAAGCTCCAGAAGACCTGCTCCTAGAGTAACCGGGAGGCTCAAGAGGAACGAGAATCTAACGGCGTCTCTTCTAACCATACCGACAAGTAAGGCTCCGAAGATGGTGAAACCACTCCTGGATATCCCCGGAACTATAGCCGCCGCCTGAAAGATACCGATTGAAAGAGCCCCTGCAATAGAGAGATCCAATATCTTGCGATCACCCTTAAGCCTATCCGATATGAACAACATAGTCGCGGTCACAAACAACATGGTAGATGCAAAGGCTACATCTGAAAACAGTAGCTTTATCTCGTCCTCCAGCAGAAAACCAGCTATAACTGCCGGAATGGTCGCAATCAGAAGCAACAATATATACCTGATTGAAGAGTCCCTCTTTTCTGGCTTACCCAAACCAGAGAATATGGTCCATACATCCTTAAATGTGAACAACAAAACGGCAAAGAATGTTGCAAGATGCAATACAGCAAAAAACGCCGCCTTAGATTCAACATCGAGCGGAACATTAAGAAAACTTGAAAAAATAGTCAGATGTCCAGAAGACGAAACTGGAAGAAATTCAGTTGCTCCCTGAACCGCACCTAGAATGAGGTAACTTGCAAAATCAGACACCAAAACCCTCCTCTTCACTTATGCTCTCAAAAGAAACGCCCTTTTCTTGAAGTATTTCAGCGATCATTCCTATGTCCGACTCATCTGTTCTGATAACGACCCGTCTTTCATCATCTGATTCTGCCGCTGACGTGATTATCGAAAGGATATTTACCTCTCTTTCGGCAAGGTAATCTACAACATCTCGCAACGCTCCTGGCTTGTCCTCCAGAATGACAGAGACTCTTGTTCCTGGCTTGTCCATTGCAGTGAACTCCATCAGGCCTTCAAGAATCTCGAAGACTCCGATAGCTCCCACCACCAAAAAATCATTGTCAACTACAGGAAGAACATAGTCATGACTCTCGATAAGCATTAGTGCGGCATCTTCAATGAAATCAGAGTCTCGACAGTAGAAGACCGGTTCTGTAATAACCTCTGAAACGGGCGTTGCAGGATCAACATCTTTGATATCATCCACTTTTGCAACGCCTGCCAGTCGCCCGTCACTATCCACCGAGATTATATACGTGAGCCCAGCCGACTTTCTGTCGCTCAAAATCTCACCTACAGTACAGTCATCACTAAACAGTGGATAAGTCCTGTTTGTCCATTTGCAAATGTTCATAAAACCGCCTCTTTCCCTGCTAAAGACTTTATTTTACTCAACACAACAATTATAATTGTATCAGTGTGATCTTTGACCCTGCTGGGGAGGTGTCTCCGTGTTTCAAGGATACGTGAAGCTACTAGAACTCGCAACAAATCTCTTCACAATGTATAGGTGGAACAACACACCCACTCTTCTAAGGACTAACGAAGCAGAGAATGCCTTCATCTCCGCCCAATACAGTTTACTGATGTCAGAGATGGCCAGGCTGAGTGGCCTCGATATCAACCAGGAGGAACTCTTTCAGAGACTGGTTCTGAAGGAACTGCCAAAATGCCTTCTTTCCGACATCTCTGTTGACACCAAGGTTCTGATAAAATCTCTTTCACCAGATAAATGGAACGATGTTTTTTCGAGAACCGTTGAGGAAATCGTTCAATACTTGCCCGAAGAACGGCACAACCCATTCTATCTGTCTATGGTCAATTCAAAAGATGATTCTGTCGAGGGCAAAATAATCCAGACGGGAGATCTCTTGTCTGCCAGACTAGAGGCGGGCCTACATGCAAGGAGTTTCCCGGACTTCTTCAGCCGACCATTGAAAGGGCTCGAGAAACGAATCGAAATCTTCAGAGACTTCGAACCATACCGCCTTATCATGGACACCCCATGGCTTGAACGCTACACTAACGCTTTGATCGTTCTGTTAAGAGCTGTCCGCTGGAATCGGCTGAATAGAAACGTTCCAACCACTGTAGCAGCCCATTCATCCTATGTTACAATAACTGCATACATTCTTTCCTGTATTGAGGAGGAGAAAGGCACTGCAATAAACCCCGTTGAATCTGTAAAACGCGCCCTTCTGCACGACATTCCAGAAAGCATGACCGGTGACATAATCACACCAACAAAGAAGAAAGTCCCTGGATTTGATGAGGTGATCGCTCAAGTTGAAGAGCAGATGGTTACCGAGAACCTGCTGGACGGAATGCCCGATGAACTTATCAAAGAGCTTAAACTCAGAATGCTGGATCCATTTGAATCATTGGAAGGCAGAATTGTGTGGGCAGCCGATCAGTTCGCAGCTACTGTAGAATGTCTCATGGAGATCCGTTCAGGAAACACACAATACGCCTTTAGAGATGCTATGAACAGAATGCTGGACGACCTTTCAAAATCCGATCTAGAAAGTGTCCAGCTTCTAACTCAATCGTTTAAATGGAGCCTGGACTGGACTGGCCGCTAGTCAAATCGCCTTGAGAAATCTCCCAAATCTGTCAATTCCCTTCTTCAGTTCTTCAACCGAACTGGAGTAAGACATTCTTATGAAGCCTTCGCAACTGAACGCACTTCCCGGAACCATCCCCACTTTCTGCTCCTCGAGAAGCCCAAGAGCAAATTCGTTGGAATTCACATACCTTTGGCCAAGGAATGGTCTGATATCTATAAATACATAAAAAGCTCCCGCAGGCTTGCTGAATTTGAGTCCAATCTCAGAAAGCCTTGATACAACCAGATCTCTTCTCTTCCGAAACTCCTCAACCATGGAAGAGGTATCGACCTCAAACGCCTTCAAGGCTGCATACTGAGCCATAGTATTAACATTTGATGTAAGGTGGCTCTGGATTTTAGATATCTCTCTTGCCAGCTTAGTGGATGTGGCGGAATAGCCTACTCTCCAGCCCGTCATTGCGTATGTCTTGGAGAAAGCGTTTATGACCGCTGAACGTTCCTTCATTCCATTCATCGAGGCTATTGATAAGTGAGAAGCATCGAATACAAGCTTTTCATACACTTCATCGGAGATGACAAAGAGATCTTCCTTTATGCAAAGGTCTGCCAGTTCCCCTAGGAAACTCTCTGGATAGATTGCCCCGGTCGGGTTGTTCGGAGAATTTATCATAATCGCTTTCGTTTTGTCGGTAATGGAACTCTCAATTTCGCCGATCTCAGGAATGAAGTCTCTCTCAACATCAGCCTGCACTATGACCGGTACACCACCACAGAGAAGAATCTGCGCCTCATAGCTTACCCATGCAGGCGAAATGATTATCACCTCATCGCCAACGTTGAGCAAAGCCTTCAGAACGTTGTAGATAGCTTGTTTTCCACCGTTCGCAACAACAATCTCTTCGGGTGAGTAAGTCATGTTGTTTTCCTTCTGAAGTTTCAGAGCTATCGCCTTTCTCAACTCATCTATTCCAGCGGCGTTCGTATACTTCGTTTTTCCCTCATTGAGAGCTTTTATTGCTGCATCGACAATTGGGCGGGGAGTAGGAAAATCCGGTTCACCAGCAGTGAACTTTACAACATCCTCTCCTGATCGAGCGAGTTCCAACGCCTTCTTATTGAATTCCAAGGTCGCCGAAGGCGTTACAGAAGAGACAAAGCGCGACAAAACCATTGGAACACCTCCGAAGTATTAGTTAGTATCCTCATTCAGATCTTATTGATTATCTCGAGAACCACTAGTGCGAAATCACTAAGACTGTCCTTCTTGCACAGTCTAGCGCCGGCTTCTCTCTTTCTCTTTCCATTTACCAATGCAGAACCTACCGCCATTACAATTTCAGTCATCCCGTACTCCAGCTTTTCGATGAACTCTATTCTGAAACTTGGAATGACATCCCTTATTGCTGCAACAGTTGATTCCACGATTGCCATGTACTTCTCGTCGTCACCAATATCTACAATTGACGAACCCTCAAGTTCTCTTCCCTCATAATCTAGCATTACCGTAATGTCTAGTTTTCGCATCGTTGCGCGCGTCTCAAGAATTGTAAGTTGGAAGTTGTAACCTTGGACTTCTTCCTTCTGGTAAGGTCTTACAACCGAAGCTTCCTCTTCATCGTCTGAATCTAGGGATATCTGTGCAATAGATACGATCTTCCTATCGATCTTGACACCCGTTGAAGCGTATATTGCCGTTTCAATATCTCTTACCAACTGCTTTGCCGGTTTGGAAATGTCCGCCAAAACGTGAATCTCGACCATTTCGCCGTTTTCGTCATAAACTATTCTGGCGCTGTGCACCCCCGGCAGTTTCGAGACGATACTGTCAACTGCTAGCTTGCTAGGCATTCAATCAACCCCCTCGACCATCAGAAAATCAATGCAAACAACAAAGATAGACCTAGAAACCCTCCTGCTGCCAACAGAGAGTACCAGCCTTTCCTATCGTAAGGTTTGTAATCTTCAGGCTTCACCTCGCTCTTCGGCCTACGCACCTTCTTAGTTCCAATTTCGAAGAAAATCAGTGACAGAAAGAGCGCTCCCATCGCGATAACAAAAAAGAAATTTGAAACAAACTCCATTAAACTACCCCCGTACGAACCCACCGTCCCGCCACAACGGGAGAAGATTGTACATGTTGATTCTAGCACAAAAGCTTATATCATCACCAAACCCTAGAGAGAGAAGTCTTCTCGCGTGAAAGCCGTTCTCAATTAAAAAGCTCTCCAAATCACTCTTGGCCGATTCATACAGGAGCGAAGCTAACGAGCAACCATCATCGGTACAACCCATTCCCAATCCGGATACAATTGCACCTGCAAGCAAGACATCCTCAAGTGAAACTCTTCCACTAGAGCCGGCGCACTGGAGCTCAATCCTGCCGCCTTCACTCTCAAGAAACCCGTTTATACTTTCAAGATTCAAAAAGGAGGCAGCAACAAGCCTTCCGGCACGTTTCGACAAGAGTGCAGCGTTTGTCCCATTCGTTGTCGTCATAACCAACTCTTTTCCAAAGATCATCTTCTTGCAGAGAGCAACTGGGGAGTTTGCCAGATCGAATCCCTCTATCTTCATCGATCCTCTCTCTCCTCCAAGAAGCACCTCGCGATCCCGCTTTCTGCACTCCAAAGCCTCCTCGACCGATTCCACAGGAATCACTTTTTTTGCGCCAAGATGAAGCGCCGTCGTGATAGTACTGGTCGCCCGCAAGACATCAATTACAACTGCGATATCGGTTTGTTCGTCAAGGACACGGGGAACGAAGTTCACTCTCAGATTCATAATACCTGCTCTTCTTCCAGATGACGCCAGAGATTCAGTTCATGAACCTTTGTTTCCCCACCCTCAACAATGATCGAAGACACTGAACAGTTATGCATTGAGAGTCTGTAATGGTTCTCCAGAGGCAGGCCCATTGAGTAGCAGATGACAGTCCTTATTAGCAAAGCATGAGAGACGGCAACTACCTGTTTTCCCGCGAAAGCGGTTGATACGAACTTAAGAAAGCTCACCGCTCTTCTCTGCACTTCGCCAAGGGACTCTGTTTTTGCAATGTCAGCCCACGGATCCTTTTGCCAATGTTCAATTAGATTGCCGTGATTTCTGAAAGCCTCGCTAATTTCGAGGCCATTCCACAAACCAACATCGGCTTCGCGGAGGACCGGATTGACGATTGGCTTGATCCTGAGAGTTTGACCAATAATCTCTGCCGTCTCTTTTGCTCTCTTCAAGTCACTGGCATAGAGAGCCGCCGGTCTTAGACCAATCTTCCTGAGAAACTCTCCAGTCTGTATAGCCTGGTTCCTGCCCCTTTCTGAAAGTGGAATATCCGATCTTCCCTGCCAGCGATTGCTGTTGTTCCACTCAGTTTCTCCGTGCCTGACGAAATAGATCTCCATTATCTCCTCCATGTACTACTTCCAGATTATCTCATCTGAGTCAATTTCCGAAGGCTTTGCATTGGGGACCACTGTCTGAGAGTCTTTAGATTTGATTATGACTTTTTCGTAATCGGAGCCTGCAGCAAGAAACCTCCTATCAATTTGACCGTGGAAAACTCTGTTCACCTCTGTAATGCGCTCTTTCATTTCCGTTGGTCTCCCGATCTTGAACAGCACATAGCCCTGAAGAGGCGCTTGCCCGGCTATCTCCACAAAGGACCTCCCATCAGTTACAAAGCTTCTGCCGAGGTAGTCTACCCTTTTGAACGCAGCGATTCCCGTTCTCAAACGTGCAAGAGCCGTTGTTAGTTCGAAATCAGTCGGTCTTCGGGAAATGTCCGGCGGCTGTATCTCCGTCAAATTGAAACCAAGAACTTCAACTTCCATCATCGCTCTATCAATATCTGTATCGCTCTCCCTTGCTTCTTGTTCATCTTCCTTGTACCCGAACACCGAACGAATCGATTTCAGTTCTGGATTAACTCCGGCCAGTGCATCATTCATTCTCTTCAACAACTCGTTTCTTGGACCGAAGCGATCGAGGTAGCCACTCTTTATTAGTTTTTCCAGGTCCCTCGCCTGACAACGGGACCTATTGTTTCTGACAAAAGTGAAAAAGGAATTCTCGTCTGGAACCGGTTTCAAGTAGTCGATATTTAGCAGCCTGGGAATCGAAACTGTCACATAATCTCGACTTTGCACTGATCTATCTTCTGTACGTAATGAAAATCCCCTGTCTCTTATCTCAGCAACAATGCGCGTGAGAGAGTTTCTGGGTAATTCAACTAAGATAAGCGGATAGAAGACTTCGGGGTGATTCGCTTTGAAGTATGCCAACCAATAAGAGATCATTGCATAACTTAGACTGTGAGACTTGTTGAATGCATATCCAGCGAAGTCCATAAGGAAGGACAGCAGTTTCTCTCTTCTTTCAGGAGTGAGTTTGCTGTACCCGGGTGAAGCTCTGAACAAGCTATTCACAACCTCTTTGTCTTTCTTTGAAAGAGCTCTTCTCAAAAGCTCTCCATCGTCTGCTTCAAGAGAAAGCAAACTGGAAGCGATTTTGAGAACCTGTTCCTGATAAACTAGAAGGCCACCGGTCTCCGCAAGCACTGGAACCTTTCTTTTAATTCTTTCCAGATCAGAGGGATTTCTGGATAGTCTGAGGAAGCGTTCCGTGACTCCCGATTTGATTGGTCCAGGTCTATTGAGGGCGATCGATATCGACAAGTCTTTCAACGATATAGGTTTGACTGATCTAACAACCTTCGTGGCGTACGGGGCCTCGAGCTGAAACACGCCGGCAGTGTAGCCTTTTTCCAGTATTTCGTACGTTCTAGCATCGTTCGTAGGGGAATGCCAGGGCTCCTTGCCCTTCGCCATCTTCTTAAGAAGCGAAAGGTTCCTGAGTCCCAGAAGATCGATCTTCTGCAAACCCATGATGCTGAGAGAATTCATATCCCATAGAGAGACAGGAAGATCACCGCCTGAATCGAGTGGAATCAATCCGGAAATAGGGTAATCAGACAGAATTAGGCCCGCTGCATGAATTGAAAAACCTGAGTACAGACCTACAATGCTTCTTGACATATCAAAGAGCTGTTTCATGTCAACGTCCCCTTCAAACGCGTAGGGAAATCTTTGCCCTTCTTTGCTCCACTCGATTAGCCTCGATATTCTTTGACCATCAATACCGAGCTTTCTGCCAATTTCCCGAGCCGCCCCCTTGAATCCGTAAGTAGATGCCGTCCTAATGAGGCATAGATGATCGCTTCCAAAGTGGTCTTTCAAACTCCTTAGAAGTGCTTGCCTCGATTCATCATCAACGTCAAGATCAATATCTGGTGGATCTTCGCGCTTCAAACTCAAGAACCTTTCAAAAAAGAGTTCTTCTTCAACGGGATCAATACGTGTTATTCCAAGCAGATAACTTACAAGTGAACCAACGGCCGATCCCCTTCCAGGGCCAATCCAACAACCACCGGTCTTTGCTATCTCAACGATCTTTGAGACAGTCATGAAATAATCTTGAATTCCCTTTGCCAGAATCACCGAAAGTTCCCTTTCAAGTCTTATAGCGTAACTAGCTCCAAGTTTCTTTGATCCGATAATTTTCTCGAGCAACGCGGAGAAATCCTCAGGCTTTGATCTAACAGGAAAAACGTGATTCAGCTTCCGTATAGCAAACTCCTGAGGCAATTCAGAAAGGAGTTTGCCAAGGTCTTTCTCCATATCCAGATAGCGTCTTTCATCAGGCAAAGAGTAGTCGGACGTTTCGAGGACATCCCCCAAGGATGTGTATGTTCTGAACCTTTCGCTATTTTGATCAAGATAACGGCACTCCCAGATTGGGTTCTTTGACGAGGGATCCAGATTGCGAGGTTTTCCCAAAACATGCACCAAGTCGTCGGATTCGATAATCTCGCTTTTCATAAGTTCTCTGAACCCTTTTTCGCTTCTGGCAATCCAATAATCATTTCCTTTGTGCAAACCCGGTACAGTTACTATGCCTGCACGGGAAAGCGCTGTATGCCATTTCACAAAAGACGACAATGAAGAGTCAACTATGACACATCTTTCATATCCGTTTTTTTTCAACTCAGCAATCGTCTCGCCCAGCTCGAGGACAGAACCGAATAACTCGTACTTCGTGACTAGAAAAGCAGTCTTCATGCCTTCTTCTCCACCAATTCGCTTAGATTAACTATCGCTTCCTTCATGTCTTCAGGAAGTGTTGCCAAGAAAGTCATTCTTCTCCCGGACCGAGGGTGTAAGACGGTTAGTCTTAGTGCATGGAGCATCTGCCTTCTCACTCCAAATATCTCGTCATCTCTTGCCTTTCCGTAGACTGCATCACCCAGAAGAGGGAAGCCCTTTTCTTTCATATGAACTCTTATTTGATGAGTTCTGCCAGTTTTTGGACTCACAAGAACTAAAGAGGCAAGTTCAGAAAAGTTCCTTAGTGTCCGAAAATTCGTAAGAGATTCCTTACCGTTGCAATTTATTGACATCTTCAGTCTGTTTACGGG
Organism: Mesotoga sp. Brook.08.105.5.1; assembly: GCF_002752635.1. NCBI lineage: Bacteria > Thermotogati > Thermotogota > Thermotogae > Kosmotogales > Kosmotogaceae > Mesotoga > Mesotoga sp. Brook.08.105.5.1. Next base: position 142,644 of record NZ_AYTW01000005.1, on the reverse strand, counting down.
ATGACGTGCAATGGAGTAATCTATCTTGCCAGATGCGGGTGTCTTACCCTTAACGAGAGCAAGATAATCTTTTGAGGTCAGCCTGTTCTTGAACTGTGAGGAGAGGGAGACATGAGCAAGATCATTCTTTGCAACGATTATTACGCCGCTAGTGTCTTTGTCAAGCCTGTGAACTATCCCGGGTCTTGTTACACCACCAATACCTTGAAGATCGCCGCAATGATTAAGCAAAGCGTTTACAAGTGTGCCGGTTTGTTTTCTCGGAAGAGGGTGAACAATAATACCTGGTTCCTTATTGACAACGATTATGTCTCTATCTTCGAATATTATGTCTAGAGGGATATCTTCTGGTTCTACTGATAGTATTTGGGGCTTGTCCGGCAGTTCGAAAGTTATTATTTCTCCGGACTTCACCTTGTACGCCGGCTTTCTAGCTCTTCCGTCAACAAAAACTTTAGACTCCATAATCTGCCGCTGCACAAAAGTACGTGAAATCCACGGGGGGGCTTTCTCAACTACTATCTTGTCAAGCCTCCAGCCGTCTTCACGCCTGGAGACTGTTATCTCTTGAAGCACTTTTCTCCCTTCGGTATACTGAAAGAGTTAGCAATGCTGCACCGAACACTATACACATGTCTGCGAAGTTGAATATCGCGGGAAACCCTCTCAGCTCGAAGAAGTCAACTACATGGCCGAGTCTCAGTCTGTCTATCAGGTTATTTCCGAGCGCACCTCCAGCAATCAGACCAATGAAGAAGGACTCCCATTTTGACAACTTCGATGAGTTTGCATTAGAAAGGATCACAATCGTTACGACAATTGCAACAGCTATAAGAGCCAGAAGCCAGGGTTCTTGGTTCTTGAATAGACCGAACGCAACACCCGTATTTCTGACATATCTTAAGCCGAAGAAGTCGCCAGCCAAATCTATTCGCTGAAAATACGTCATTTCATTCTCAACAAAGTACTTACTTACCTGATCAAGAATCAGAGCTAGGGTAATTCCTAGAAGAGAAGGCAATTGTTATCACTCCAAGTGTCGCCTAAACGGGCAGTTCATATCAGCCAAACTGATCGGCAAGTGCCTCCATTTCGGCTTCATCAATATCCGAGTTGTCATAAACCTCCTGAACATCATCGTTGTCCTCAAGAATGTCAAGGAGCTTAAAAAGCTTACCCGCTTCTGAACCCTCAACCTTCAGACTATTGCTTGGTATATAGCTCATCTCGTAAGAAAGAGAATACCCGTTTTCTTCGAGCGCCGTTTTGACATCAGATACCGAATCAGGAAGGGTTATAATCTCTATTGGATCGGTGTCGTCCTTTATGTCCTCGGCTCCTGCCTCGATTGCAAGAAGCTGGAACTCATCAAGGTCGGAAATCTGCTCTTTAGAGACAGTAATGATTCCCTTTCTTTCAAACATCCAACTAACCGCGCCACTCTCTGCCATAGAGCCACCGTACTTCGAAAGGGTATGCCTGATCTCTTGAGCGGTCCTATTCTTGTTATCAGTAAGACATCTTATAAGAAGTGCTACCCCTCCAGGAGCATACCCTTCATAAAGAGCTTCGGAGAACGTTTGCCCCTCAAGTTCTCCGGCGCCTTTCTTGATTGCCTTCTCCATTGTGTCTTTTGGCATATTCGCGCCTCTAGCCCTTTCTATAGCAGCCCTCAGAGAAGTGTTCGTATTAGGATCTGATCCTCCTTCTCTTGCCGCAACCATTAGTTCTCTGATGATTTTCGTGAAAACCTTGGATCTCTTGGCATCCTGAGCGCCTTTCCTGTGCTTGATATTCGCCCACTTATTGTGACCAGACATTTCGAATCCCTCCTATTTCATCCAGAATATCTGAAGTCCGCTTCCCTTTTACGAGAGCTTCCTCCACAAAAACAAACACCCCTTCGTAAGAAGCGGTACCATCTTTCGAAAAAATCTTGAGTATTTCCTCCGCTGAAACCATTGAGTCTACTGGCTGGGAATATTTTACCATATAGACGGTTCTCAAGGGAGTCACTGTGAGGTCCTTAAATACATCTCCTGCTCTGAATTCTTTGTAACCTCTCTTAGTCTTCTTAGAAACTTTGAGCTCGCTGTCATACGAATCTGGAACATAGCGCTCTTTCGGAAGTGAAAGCGATAATCTGTAGGAATCAATCAGATTATCTATTCTTGTGTAACTCGAAGGAATATACCATGCTTTCTGAGCCTTTAGAGTGAAACAAGAGGAAAAGTTTAGGGCTTTCACTGGGTCAGAGACTTCTGTCTCTGTCTCGAGGAAAACATAATGCGCAAAACTTGCCACCCCTGTTGGAACTGCCTGAGAGTAACCTGTTTTGACCCGAGGGTGGAATCCCTGAGTGTAAGTAACGGGCAATTTCGATCTTCTGATTGTCCTTTCTATTGCCGTAACCGTCTCCTGATGCGAAAGAAATCTTAGAAGACCTCCACAGCAGAAACGAATTACCAATCTCTTCTTAATCAATCAAACCTCCGAAGGCACCTGATGCATATCAGACCCTTTGTCCCATGGGTCCTGTGCAGTTATAATTGTATTCGATTCACCTTAAGTTTTCAACGATACAAGATGCCAAGAGGTGAGGGGAATGACATGGATGATAATGTCGGATTCTCATGACAGCATTACAAGAATTTCCGAGGCTGTAAGCGTGGCAATAGACCGCGAGGTAGATGTTCTTATTCACTGCGGAGATCTTATTTCGCCGTTTGCTGCAGAAGAGCTGTTGAGGTTCAGCGGGGAGCTTCACGTAGTAGTCGGAAATAACGACGGAGAGTTGATTGGCTTAAAAAGTATGCTTGGTGATTCGTTAGTGAAGGGCCCCAATGAAATCGAGATCCAGGGTTATAGCGTGGTTGTGATGCATGAACCTTTTGGGCTTAAAGATACTGTTAGAGCAGATTTCTTGCTTTACGGGCATACTCATAATCTTGACATAAGACTTGATTCCAAACCAGTTATAATCAATCCTGGGGAATGCTGCGGCTACCTCACAGGAAGACCAACAGTGGTAATAATCGAACCGGAAAGCCTAAAGTATGAGCTAATAGAACTCCAGTAATCACAGCCTTTAATATAACATCACTTTAACCCCGAACAGCAGGCAGATACGTATAATTGGACAGCAAAAATACAGTTTGCGACTGAATGGAGGTAATTACCGGTGGAAAAGAATTTCGTTAAGAAGGAAGAGAATGTTGAGACATTTCTCTTTTCCTTTGATTCAGAAGAAGTAAGACAGGCAGAGAAGGATGTAGCCAAATATGTGAACCAACAATATTCAATACCAGGATTCAGAAAGGGAAAGGTACCGCTGAACATAGTGAGGAACTTTTTGGCAGAGAGCTTTGAAGAAATGGTCCTCGAAGTCCTGTCAGACAAGATTGAGGATGCGATCAAGGATGAGAATCTTCTTATACCTGCTGTGATAAACGATCAGAAGATGGAGGGAGAGGGAGCAACCATCGAAGTCATGCTTCACAGAGATCCGGAGATCAAGATTCTCGATTATGCAAACCTCGAGCTGAAAATACCAAAGAAAGACGAAGTTGTTCTAAATTATGTGAACAACAGACTGGAAGAACTTAGAAATGAGCATGCAATATTAGAACCTAAGGACGGCCCAGTCGAGAATGGAGACATAATCAAAATCGAGTATACTATTGTAAAAGATGGAAAAAAGATAGCCGACAAGAAGGTCCAGGAGTTGAATATCACCCCAGAAGACGATAGACCTATAGTGAAAAATGTGATCGGAAAGATGAAGGAAGAATCGGTTGAGTTTACGAGAACATTTGAAGACTCCGATAACGAGTACTTCTATTCTGTAAGGATTTTGGAAGTGCTTAAGAAGAACCCTCTGGATCTAGATGACGAATTTGCGAAGACAGTGAATGCTGAAGCGAACTCACTTGAGGAACTCAGAGAAATCGTCGAAAAGGAGGGAATGGAGTCTTTCATCAATTGGCAGAAAGACTTCCTCAGGCAACAGGCAATGGATAAGATCAATGACCTCGTAGAGATAGAGATCTCAGATTCGACACTTGATTATTTCGTTCAGAGAACAATAGAGAATTCAAAGAAGGATAAGAGTTATGAGAACTACTTGAATCAGGCCGGAAGCGAAGATAAGCTTGTCGATAACTTCAGAAAGGGTGTATTCGATGAGATAAAGAAGACGAGGTTCATTCATGAGATAGCATCCAAAGAAGGGTTTGAGGCAGAAGAAGAGGAAATTGAAGCCTTTGCTGAAGAGATGGCTCCATATTGGGGGATTTCTGCCGACAGAGCAAAAGAAATGGTGAGCACTCGTGAAGACGTTAGAAGTGATATCGTTTCCACGATCATCAGAAACAAGGTTCTGGATGCTGTTGTAGAAAAGGCTTCTATTAGTGAGATGGAACCCCAATCTGAAGAAGAGCAACAGGAGGCCGCTGATTTGCACGAGAACTCCTCTCAAGATTAGCATGCTCAAGTTTTTCGTAAGTGAAATACGTCCTGAAGCCAAAGCCTTTCGAAAACTGGAAACAGGGGGTTTACATGAAGAAGAAAGTAGTTCTGATATCGGTAGCTGTTGTTTCCGTAGTTGCGTTGTTTTTTCTTTTGAAAGCGGTATTCAGCGGGGAGTTAATACTTAATCCAGTAATAGTCGAAAATCTCGGCCCCTTTTCAATCAGATGGTACGGAGTGATGATCGCGGCAGGGATCATCGTTGCTTACCTTATAGGAAGACACCAGGGTCTCAAAGAAGGAATAGAGGAAGACTACATGATAGAAGCAGTCTTTATCGGGATTATTTTCGGAGTTTTGGGCGCAAGACTCTACTACGTGGCGTTCAATTTCGATTTCTACAGGGGCGACTTCTGGAGTATCTTGAGAACATGGGATGGTGGTCTTGCCATCCACGGAGCTTTCTTTGCAGCTCTGATTGTGGTTTTTTTGTATGTAACTTTAAGAAAAAAGGCTAAGCTATCCTTTCTGCAGGCCACGGATATCTTCACTGCCGTTTTGCCACTGGCTCAGGCTATCGGACGTTGGGGAAACTTCTTCAATTATGAAGCATATGGCGCACCTACCGAGCTCCCATGGAAGATGTTTGTTCCGTTAAGATACCGGATGCCAGGGTATTCTGGAGATGAGTTTTTCCATCCGACTTTTCTTTACGAGAGCCTCGCAAATGTCGCCATCTTTTCCTTTCTTTATTGGTATCTTGGTAAGAGGAAGAACTACGGTGAAGTCACTGCGCTGTACATGATCTTCTATTCTATCGTTAGATTCTTTGTTGAAGGACTGAGACTCGACAGCCTTTACATAGGTCAAACAGACATAAGAACGGCCAAGGTAGTTTCAGTTGCTTTGCTGTTTGCTGGAATCATTCTGCTCATTGTCTCTCGTTATAAAGGGAGACCAGTGAAAACAGCTTCCTAAATGCATCGGATCTGTGTGAAAGTTCATTTTTGACTGAATCGCCTAGGATACCAAATGTTTCGGAGAAACCAGAAGGGATAAATATCGGATCGTAGCCAAAACCATCTTCTCCCGAAATCTCTAGGGCAATGGAACCTTCAACCTTGCCTTCTACACCAAGCAACATCTCTCTTGAAGGATCATAGAAGAGGGCTGCACAGATGAATCTGGCAGTCCTTTCTTCTTTGCCTTTCATTCGGCTAAGAATTGCCTCCATCTTTCGAGGATAATCTTTACCCTCCATGAATCTGGCTGAGCTAATCCCGGGAAAGCCTCCCAAAGAATCAATTACTAGGCCCGAATCATCTGCAAGCAAAGGGACACCCAATTCCTTGTATGCTTCGATCTTCTTAAGAGAATTACCCATGAAGGTCTCCGCATTCTCTATAACCTCTCTAACCGTTACAATAGTTGCAATAGAATCAATCACGATATTCTCCGGCGAAAGTAACCGCACCTCCCTAAGCTTGTTCTCATTTGAAGTCACAAGATACAGCTTCACCGTCTAATCTCCTTAATCCTTTCAACAACAATCGATGGATCTTTCGCTCTAAATACGGCTGCCCCCATAACAAGAATGTCCGCTCCCATATCAACCAAATCCTTCGCGTTTCCCAGACTCACGCCCCCATCTACTGCAATAACGAATGAGAAACCTTTTTCAGAACGAATTCGGTCGAGAACTCCGATCTTTGCGGCAGCTTCGGGGATGAATTTCTGGCCTGTATAGCCCGGGTTGACTGTCATAACCAGAATACCATCCACAAAGGGAAACACTTCTTCGAGCGAAGAAACAGGCGTTGAAGGGTTCAGCACAACGAATGCGTTAGCCCCATTCTCCCTTATCTCCCCAAGCAGTCTGTGAAGATGATAGTTTCCCTCGACATGTACGTGGAGGTTTTTGGCACCGAGTAATGCGTAATCCTTAACATACTTTGAGGGCTCCTCTATCATCAAATGTACATCCAATGGAGGATGATCAAGTCTTCCAAGTGCCTCCATAATAGGCACTCCGAAAGTAATATTGGGGACAAACATTCCATCCATAACATCTATGTGAAGAAAATCTGCTTCGCGTACTTTTTTTACTTCGCAGGCCAGATTTGTAAGATCTGCAGCTAGAATAGAGGGAGATATCTTAGCCATGTTTTCTTCCTCCCTTCTCTCTTTCTCTTTCCTTCAGTTCATTATACATATTCAGGTAACTGTTGTAGCGACTCTTATGAATACTCCCAGCTTCGACCAGCTCCTTGACATAACAACCGGGCTCATCAATGTGATTGCAATCGGAAAATGCGCACATTTCATTTTCCTGAGTAATCTCCAAGAAATAGCTCTTCAGGTTTTCCGGAGTTATCTCGGGCATTTCAAGATTAGCAAAACCTGGAGTGTCAGCAATCAGTCCTCCAAATTCGAATTGAAGCAGTTCAACATACGATGTTGTGTGTCTCCCTCTCTCAAGACCTCGAGATATTTCTGACACCCTCAACTTTAGACCGGGATTCAACGTGTTAAGCAAACTGCTCTTACCAACGCCCGACATTCCCGCCATAACGCTTACCTTACCCTTCAGAATCTCTCGTAACCTATCAATGTTGATCTGCTCTTTTGAAGAGACGTGGCAGATATCGTAGTATTCTCCATAGATTTCACAGAAACTCTCTATTTCGTCTCCGTGCAGCAGATCGACTTTGTTTACAACTATTACTACCGGAAGTTTTGCGAACTCTGCCAGAACTAGAAAACGGTCAGTAACCGTATTCTGAACAGCCGGTTCCTTCAACGATAGTACAAGAAGTATCTGCTCAATATTGGAGATTCGCGGTCTTAATAGTTCAGTCTCTCTGGGAAGAATGCTTTCTATTCGACCCTGACCGTTGCCGCTCAATGTATACTCAACCCTATCTCCAACAATAGGTCTTATCCCCTGCATTCTAAAACGCCCAGGCATGGTGCAAACAAGTCTTCCTCCTGTTTCGCTATCGACTACTTCCATATTTCTGCTTCCGAATCTAACGACTACTCCTTTTCTTCTATCCAAGCCCTACCTCCTTCTTTGCCTGAGCTGACCGCAAGCTGCATCGATATCACTTCCCTTTTCATGCCTCAGGGCACTTTCAAACCCTGCTTTTCTTAGAGTTTCAACAAAAGAAACTACTACATTTTCTGAAGGTTTGTCGTAGATCTTATTGACGGGATTCACCGGAATTATGTTTATGAATGACTTCAACCCTCGTAGATATTCCACAAGGTGCTGCGCCTCTTCTTTGGAATCATTCACTCCCTTTATCATTGCATATTCAACGGTTATCCTGTTACCGGTGATGTGCTGATAGTATTCTAGAGCCTCTCTAAGAGTTGATAACGGGTACTTCCTGTTAACAGGCATCAACTTACTCCTTAGTTCGTCTCTTGCACTATGAAGCGATACTGACAGTCTAACATCCATTTTCGAATCGGCCAACTTCCTTATCGATTCTGGAATACCGGATGTTGATATGGTGAATCGCCGCGTTCCAAGGTCTCTCCCTACGGGATCGTGGAGAATGCTTATCGCTTTAAATACATTGTACTCATTCAGAAAAGGCTCTCCCATACCCATAAAAACTATGTTGTCAACAGGTTTATCACTGATCTTTTCCATGAATACAACCTGGCCGACAATTTCGCCTGCAGACAGGTCTCGAGTGAAACCTCCGGCTCCCGTAGCACAGAAGGAGCAGTTCAGCGCACAACCAACCTGTGAAGAGATGCAGAACGTAGTATGAGTTGGATGCCTCAGAAGCACTGATTCAATGTGATTGCGATCTTCCAGCTTCCACAAGAACTTCTCAGTGCCATCATCGGCCACCTGTCTTTCCTCCATTTTCATAACCGGAAAGGGAAGAAGCCCGAAGAGTCTTTCCCGAAGACTAACGGGAAGATTTGTCATCTCCGAATAGTCCACCGCCTTCTTCCTGTAAATCCAGTCAAAGATCTGCTTTGCTCGAAATGTTGCTTCTTCTAAGGAAAGCATTTCCTCTCTTAGTTCGTCCAAACTAAAAGAAAGTACGTCCTTCACTTCTTCCTCCTAAGTCTTGCCACATAACAGACAAGGGGAGCTTTCCATGGCTGCAACCAGTACCCTCTTCCATCGAATCTGGCAACTATATTCCTTTCCGAGAAAAAGTGGCCCATTTTGCTTGATTTGAATTCACCGAGAACCCCAATAGCCATATCGTTTTCTTCTCTAGTGATCGCCTTACTATAGTAGATGAAATCGTTATGTTCTTTTGAGAAGCTCTTCAGAAGAGTCTTGGCCTTATGAGACGCAGTATCAAGCGAGTCGCGAGTCAGCGTATGAAGAAGCCACGGCATTGCGTTGATTCTGCCGGTTAGGCTGCCACTGTGCTTGGCCACAGGAACTCCCACTTCTGTAAGTATATACTCGACTTCATCCAGAGTCTCTAGGTTCTCAATTGAGCTTCCCTTCTGAAAGACAGTGCAAAGCTCAGAATACTCACTCTTGTCAAAGATGAAACCCTTCTCTATCAGCTCATCCTCTTTGCCTGAAGCCAGGACTGTTTGAGTCGGAGGTGTCTGATTGTACTCGAGAAGCTCCTCGACATTGTCTATCCATTCTACTTCTCTCCAGTATTCTACTAGCCACTCAGGATGGGAGTAAAAAACATTCAGCGGCTGATTTTTCGAATAGCCGGTATCGGAAATCTTTCTCAAAATTGCGTTGACAAGGTCCCTGAACTCCCTTACTCCCACCAAATTCACTGAAGAATTTACAGCAGCATATTCAGGTACGGTATCCAGAAACATGATTTGAAATATACCAATCCTCAAGGCGTTCCTTACCGCCACAGGAAGTTTGTTGGGTTTTCTCAGAAACCGCGAGAGCTCGTAGTCTATTCGAATCCTCTTTCTAAGAACTCCGTAGATCAGGTTCACACAGAAGGACCTATCACTCGAAGAAAGGGTGGAGAGTGCCATCTCCACCTTCTTAAAAGAAATATACCCGTTAGTATCAAAAAAGGATAGTGTCTGGAGGGCTATGGAACGTGCCCCCTGCATTAATCTCTTCCTGATCCAGATAGGATAAGCATTCTCAACAACTGAAGAATAGCAGTGGCCGCAGAAGCCACATACGTCATTGCAGCAGCTCCCAAAACAGAACTCACGGCTTTAAGCTCATTCGAAGGCATCCCCATGGACGAAAGCAGCTTTTTTGCTCTTGAACTTGCGTTGAACTCCACCGGCAACGTAACCAGTGTAAAGAACACGAACGCAGAGAATACAACTATCCCAATTCTTATAAGGATCTGAGAAACCATGAGGAGACCTATGATGAAAATTATCCAGGAAAGAGAAGAACCTAACTGGGCAACAGGAACAACAGCATTTCGAACAACAAGGGGTGCATACTTTTCTTTGTCCTGAATTGCATGGCCTATTTCGTGCGCAACCACACCCAGCGCAGCTATCGATGTGCTGTTGTGAGTAGTATCAGACAGACGCACCACCTTTTTCCTTGGATCAAAGTGATCGGTAAGATTGCCTCTGATTCTCTCTATCTTGACGTCATGTAGACCGGCGTTGTCCAATAGCTGCCTAGCAAGCTGAGTGCCGTTGAATCCAAAGCTCGACTTGATCTTCGAATACTGTGAAAAGCGAGAACTGACGGTGAACTGGGCGTAAGCTGCCAGGATGATTGCAGGAATAAGTATGATGAACGTTGGATCCCAAAACAACTCAACCACCTCCTTACTCAATTATATAACCAGTGAATCGGGTGGTCAACGTAACACAATCTCTACCTGGATTCATAATTGACTCGCAAGCCGCAGTTCTGAAGAGTGACAGTGATCTTGATGCTTCTTAACCTGCGACGTGAATGAAGATCTTCACTCAAACTTCCAGTTCAACCTTCTTTGGCGAATCGAGAGAACTCAGTAGAATCTCAGTTGCTTCAAGGAGCTGAAAAAAAAGCAGGCTCACATTCAACTAAGACACTCACCAAGGAAGTACGCAGAGTTATCGATCCGTCTTCAGGCCATGACCGGAGAAGACTGAAACAATCAATTCGTGAGAACTACTGGACGTGACATACTTCTTAAGGCCTGCAATCGTTGCTGCCGCAGTTGGTTCAATGAAGAACCCACGTCCTGCCATTTCGATTCCCGCCTCAACAATCTCGTCTTCAGCAACACCAATAAATGTTCCATTGCTTCTGGTAACGGCCTTTAGTATTTGCGCTCCCCTAACTGGCCTTTCAATTGCGATTCCTTCAGCAATGGTCTTCTCGATCTTCAGGGGCAACGGCAGATCAGACTTCTTATTGAACGCTTGCAAAAGAGGAGAGCAATTCTTCGATTGAACCGCAATGATTTTCGGAACTTTGTTAACTACGCCTTCAGAACGCAATTCGTCAAATCCTATAGCCACTCCGAGGAGAAGTGTCCCATTGCCCACTGGAACGACTACTGCATCTGGACTCTTCCAACCAAGCTGCTCGCATACTTCGAAGGCAAATGTCTTTGTCCCGTGAAGAAAGAATGGATTGTATACATGGCTAGCATAGAACTCCATACTTGCAGTTTCGAGAATCTCCCTCGCCACATCATCTCTAGATCCCTTGACCAACTTCACTCTCGAATTGTAGGCCGCGATCTGGTTCAACTTGCTCTGAGATGTGCTATCAGGGACGAATATCTCACAACGCATACCAGCTCTGGACGCATAAGCAGCGATTGAGCAACCAGCATTACCCGACGAATCTTCGACTACCGATTTCACTGAATGTTCGCGCGCATAGCTTATGAGAACACTTGCTCCCCTATCCTTGAATGAGCCCGTCGGAAACAGTGTGTCATTCTTGATAAAAACGCTTCTTCCTCCAATTACCTCTTCGACTAACGCAGTGCACCCTTCAGACATAGAGACAATAGAGCAATCAAACTCGATTGGTAAAGCTTCACGATAGCGCCACATATTGTGAGAGCGTTTCTCAATCTCATGCACTGGAAACCGAGATCTAAAATCGAGATCGAATGTCCCTCCGCATGAGCACCTGAATTGCCTCGTATCTGCAGGATACCTCCGGCCACACTTAGAACAGAGAAAGTGACTCATTTTCCACCGCTCATAGCAGACGAAAAGAAACATGAACCAACAGCTACGACCAGAGTATTAATCGCCGTCTTCCTCACAACAATACCTCCATCTGTTAACTGCTTCTTTCTCTGCCATCGAACCTTGTTGAAAATATCGTTGGAAGATCGAAGTCTCTCTTCGCTACCTTGATACCCCAAATCTGAGTATAAGCCTTTCTTCCCATCACAAGTCCTTTGTTCATGTCCGCTTCAAGTTTCTTCATTCCCTCTCTGAAACCCCTTTCGGATACCAATCTCAATGCTGAATAGGCCTTGCTTCTGTATTGGTCATAGTGATGCTTCTTGAACTCAAAGGTGGTCTTCACTTTTGTAGTATAGATGCCTTCGAATCCAGCCTTCTTCATAGCCGACATTATAGCTGAGTTTCCAGGATATCTTTCCCTATCTATCTCCAATGTCTCAGGAAAATACTGAGTCAAAGTTCTCTCTCCTATGTCCTGGCATGAATCAGTTACCGTGAGAACACTTCCATCGATTTGCATAACTCTGTAGCTCTCCATGAAGAGGTTTTCAAGATCGGAAATGTAGTGGACAAGATTTATGTTAAAAACAAAATCAAACTGAGAATCCTCGTAAGGAAATGCTTTATTGGCATCAGCTACTCTCAGATCGACGGTTCGATTCTTCTTTTCAGCCTCGGAAATCATTGATGGACTAATATCGAATCCAAAACCATCCGCATAGAGCAGTTCTGATAGGACGCTCACGTAATCAGCAGTCCCACATCCAACTTCCAGTATTCTGTCGGCGTAGTGCACTCTGTTGAAAATGTGCTCAACCAACTTCTCGTTGGGATATCTGTGCTGAGAGTATATTGTGGCTAACTTATCGAAGTCAAAGCTCTTTCTCGAATTCATATAACCTCACCTCTTGAATAGTCTAACAAATGAGTTTGACAAAGCCGCGCGAATATCCGCAGTCTGTTTCACTTGTAAACTGCTATGTTAAATTATATCGATAGTGAACCGGCAAGTTTGTGTATAAGTGTATAATGGGAACAAAATGACAATTTGCGGAGGCCTTTGATGACTCTAAAGAACGTCCTTAGAATCCTTGGAGCATACGCGTGGAGTTTTGGGGAGACTCTAATCGACAAACCAACTTTAAACAAGTCCATGCTGTCAACCAACATAAAGTTCTATACCACACTTAAATGGATCAATATACTTTCCTCGTTTCTCCTTTTCGTACCGGTATTTGGATCTCTTGGCGATTTCCATCTACCTCATATGCTAGGTTACCTCATCATGGCGTTTTTGGGCTACTCTACCTGGATATTCCAGGGTATTACAGGAGTTCCGATTTACGAGGAGACGCGGTTTCTCATATTGATGCACCTCACTCTTCATAGTTTCTTTGGCTTGTGGCATGAATTCTACAACAAATTCGCCCTTTTCGACGATTTCCTTCACATTTTCGGTGGATTCTGGGGGGCCTTTTTTCTTTTTCCGTTTATTTTCGGCTCGGCGATCGCCTGGTCGAACCTTCCCCAAAAGGCAGTTAGGTGGAAGGTCTGGCTCTCCGGAATATCAATTGTCAATATGATAGGTGTATTTTGGGAAATAGGTGAGTTCATCTCCGACAAGATCTTTGGCGGTTATCCCGGTTACCGTATGGCTCAGGAAAATAGTCTCGACGACACAATGCTTGATCTCATATATAACAATATCGGCGCAACGATCGGAATACTGGTCTTCTGGTGGTACCTAAAAAGGTCGAAGGACATAAACACATTCGTGAAGGATATGGGAAAGAAGCTTGGAGAGTTTTTTAGCGAAGAGAGTACGATTCTAGGTCCCTAAGACAAGCTCAATTTCGATAGCAAGAACACCAAATCTTTGTTCGTCGTTATCTGAAAATATAGATCTGATTCCCTTCGGCAAGCTATCAACATCCTCGCCGGGTCTTTCAACGTCATACGAATCAAACAATTTTTCAAAAGTCGCAAATGATCTTACCCCCAAGACCTGCACTTACAAAGTCTCTCCGCTACTGATTTTTGTTAAGACAATTACATCTCCGGCCGAAATCTTCTTTCTCTTATCATCGTTGAGTCTCACTTCAACCGTCTTCCTGCTGGCCCTAATGAGTTCAAAGGGTTCTTTGAGAAGTTTCATGGGGATCTTCACAGATCGTACTTCCTCTTATGGTCAACAAACTTCTGAATCCCAGGCAAGTATGTATTATACTATAGTTAATTGCTCATTTGCCGTAATTCTTCTTGTGAGGTGCGCCGGTTTGAGGGAGTCATGGGAATACTATAACGAAATTGCAGGTAGATATGATTATTTGTACGAAGAACCCTACTGGAGGCTTTTCCACGTCATTGTTGAAAGACTTCTGGCCGACCATGTCGAGACCTTGGGAGAGGTACTTGATATCGGTACTGGAACAGGAAGATGGGCATTGTATCTTGCAGAAAAAGGCCATAGAGTCACAGGAGTGGATCTCGCCGAAGAGATGTTGAAGGTCGCGTCCATGAAGGCCGAGATAGCCGAACTCAACGTGAGGTTTCTCAGGTCGAACGCAGATAACCTTCCATTTGAAGGGGAGAGTTTTGACTACGTTCTTGCAATGGGCGATCTTCTTTCTTATGTCAAAGACTCGACGAAAGTACTCAAAGAAGCGTGCAGGGTACTTAAGAAAGATGGGGTACTTATAGCTACCGTTGATAATGCTTGGGCCTTCTTGCAGGATTTCCTCTCAAGGGGAGAGTATTCGATGGCCAAGGCTCTCATTGAAGGTGGAGAGGTCCCCATAGGAGATAGTTCACTCAGCAGAAAGGTCTTTGTGACCAGACCTTTCTTTCCGGGCGAAGTTGAATTTCGCCTGAGCGAGAGTGGGTTCGATCTAATTGACACAGCATCGGTTGTTGCCTTCTATCCGTATGATGAGAGGGCACTGGCCTCAAGAATAAGCGCGGCGGCAGACTGGGAATACAAATACTGCAGAAACCGCGAGACTTTTGCCCGTTCCGAGCATCTCTTCTTTTGCGGGAGAAAGAGGTGAAGAATGGCAAAGAGACGAAGAACTTCCCCTGCGCTCGCTATCGGTCTTTTCCTGATAATGGCGGCGATAATCGGTTTCATATTCTCGCTAATTGCCATCAACAAAGTTGGACAGATGGAAGCCGAGCTTACTCAAATGCGCAAGCAGTATGATCAGGAGTTGCTGTCAATAGAAGATGATTTCAAGGCAAAGCTCGCAAGTGTTGAAAGACTTCTTGGATCGGGAGGGACACTGGAGCAGTATATAGTTGCAAAGAACTTTCTCTCGAACACAACGGTAGATCTGGAAGCCATAATCACAGAGGCTCAGAAAGCGAGCGATAGACCGTATTTCAGGGTTTTCGTAACGGGCACCAAAGATATCTGGGTTGGAATAAAAAAAGCTTCTACTGACTCTGGGTATTTCTTTCAGAAGAATTTCAAACCAGGCCTTTCTCAAGAGAAGTTCTACTACTTCAAGAATCCAGAGGTAGAGACCAAGTATACAATCATGGTCGGAAAAGACGCCTACCTAAGGGCAGGTGCACCGGAATCAGTCTATCTCATTTTTTTCGGATTTGATTCGGGCAAACTTGTCAGGATGCCCTCAGTCGAGATCACAAATCTTTCAAAGGACCTGAATCTGTATATACCCGGATCATGATCATCCAACTCTCGTTCAAGCCATTCTGAAGGAAGTCTTGGGCGAAGTGTAACAGCAAACGTTTTCCACGAAGAGCCCTTGAAACCACTCCAAACAAATGGAGAAGACCATCCGCAAATGACTAAGACTCAACCGCAGAGTCCTATTCAGTACGCAAAGCTTCCACAGGATCTTTGCTGGCAGCTATCCTTGAGGGTATCAACCCTCCAATAACTGTCAGCAGAATGGTTGCTCCACTGAGCCCAAAAAAATGAATCAGATCCGGGCAAGCCACATTGGCAAGACCCGTTAAACTTTCGATTACCGAATTCATCGCCGGCACCAGCAATGAGCCGATAGCTACTCCAATCACGCCCGAAAATGACCCTATAACGAAATTCTCTGCGTTGAATACAGCACCGATGTCCTTCTTCCTTGCTCCAAGCGCCCTGAGAATGCCTATCTCCTTTGTTCTCTCTGTCACTGAGATGAACGTTATGATTCCTACCATTATTAACGAGACTACCAGTGAAATCGCAGCAAACGAAAGCAGTACTAGTGTCGAGGCGTTCAACACACCATCCAGCAATCTTGAAATTGTTGATGCGAGATCAATATAGACAACTCTTTCATTTTCCGCTTTGCCTTCGTTCCAGGCATCAAGATGCTGGAGAATCTTTTCCTTGGATTTGAAGTCCTTCGGATAAAGTACTACGGAAACCGGTGTCTCAAATGCTCCGAGCTTCTGAAGGGTATTTCTCTTTGTCACAGGCAATGAAATCCCCCCGACAAGACGGGCCGTGATATCGGGCGGGATAACCGAAAGAACGTTGAAGAGATCTGAAGCGAATTGCTCTCCAGTGAAAACATTGATGTAGAGATCCTTCTGAGTTCGTACTATTTCAGACTGCCGTGCATTCTCAATAAACATCTGAGCCAGTCGATCGGAATAAGTAATTCCTTCATCAAGAACCGAGAACTCAATGTGCTTCTTTGGCCTAATAATTCCTACAATCCGTAAAGTGATTCCATAGTCACCGTAGTACAGTTCAATCAGATCGCTCAAAGACGTCCTGGGAGAAAAACGCATTCCATTCCTCACGTAGAAGTCATCGTTGTAGATTGCCTTAATCTCGAGTCCAAGAATATCTCCAAAATCGATTCTCTCTCTTTCATAGTCAATTCCTATGGCCTGAAGGACCTCCTTAGACAACCTGTTGTTTCGGCCTACTATTAGCAGCAGATCAGTTGGCTCTACTGGGAGTGAGCCGGCTACCAGATCGAAATTGCTTTCCAGATACCCAGGGGTGTCGGGATCCCGGTTCTCCGGATATGCTGTGAAGTTCACCTGTGTTTGATCTACCGTCTTCGCCATATCTCCGAATCTCGCAACCAGATTCATGTTAACGTGCCGCGTGTAAGTGAACCCCGAAAGAAGCTTTGGATCTATGCTCTCAACGTAGTTCAAATACTCTTCGGACAGATCGTTGTTGTGAATCAAGATCTCATCGCTTGGATCATACGGATAGACGAACCGACCGTCATACTCTAGCAATTGGGGCTTCTGGGACTCAATGTCAATAGTTGTCTGACTAATCATTATTGGAAACGTAGATAGAGTCTGAGCTTCAAAACCCGATAGCTGTTTTCCAAAACCGCTTGAAAGCGAAAGAACAAGAAAAATTCCGATAATTCCAATGCTTGAAGCTAGAACCGTGAGCCCCGTTCGCCACTTCTTAGTGAGAATATTGGTTGCGGAAAGCTTGAGAGCTGTCGAGAAACCCATACTCGTCTTCTTAAGTTTGAGTTCTGACTTGGGATCATCTTCCGAGCATGGTCTTGTGTCTGAAACAATTCGACCATCCTGAAGCGCGATGATTCTGTCAGCAAAATCCTCTGCAATCTGTTCGTTATGAGTAACCATGATTACCAACTTGTCACTGGCTACTTCCTTTATTAGCCTAATCGTCCGTTCGCCAGTCACAGAATCTAGAGATCCAGTAGGTTCGTCGGCCAGGATTATCTCAGGGTCGTTTGCCAGAGCCCTTGCAATAGCCACTCTCTGCATCTGCCCATTTGAGAGCTGACTTGGCTTCTTGTGAACCTGATCGCTCAAGCCTACTCTTTCAAGCAAACCGAGAGCCCTCTTCTTTCGCTCTGAAGACGACACTCCACCGAGAGTCATAGCCAACCCAACATTGTCAAGGATGGAAAGGTGAGGAATCAAGCCAAAACTCTGAAAAATGAACCCAACGCTTTTGTTTCTATATGAATCAAGTTCCCAATCCTTGAACTCCTTGGTTGATTTGCCTTCTACAACCAGATCACCCGAGTCACATCTATCTAAACCTCCAATAATATTCAGTAATGTAGTTTTGCCTGAACCGCTGGGACCGAGTATGGCAACGAACTCACTTTTTGGGAAACAAACTGAGACTTCACTCAGTGCTTCTTGTTTGAGTTCACCGGTTTCGTAGATTTTTGATACTTCCTTCAGCTGAAGCATTGAGAATCACCCTCTCAAAATGGAATCAACAGGCTATAGACCCATTATATTACTCATTAACCCAATCCAAGAAACTCTTTACCAAAGACCTGAAATTCTTGTTACCGGCTCCAGATATCTTCTTTTTTGCGAACAAAACTCCACTTTTGATACATAAGCAAGAGCCGCTTCTAGGTCGCTACCATACTGGTTTTTCTCACTGCAAACGAGAAGTCATCACAATCCGATAATGAGGCTGTTCTTTACTACCTCTAGATAGAAAGAGTCATGTGGCGTGTAATCTATCTTTGATGAGAGGCGAAAGATGAGAATACTCGCTTTGCTTATGTACGCAACAGCGGTTGTTCGCACAACTCTCGCTTTTTCGGGAAGTTTTGAGACGGCAAGAACCGAAGAAATCAACGGTGTTATCAGAGTATCTGAAAGATTAGTCATGATCGGTCTTTCGAGAAATACGATGAGCCATATATAGAGACTCTTGTTTTGAAGATCGATTTCTCGGGTGAAGTCTTGTGGGTAAAGAAGTACGGAACTCCCGGAGATGATATCGGCAGATGCCTAACCGTCACTGACGAAGGCAGTATTCTTCTGGTTTCGCGTGTCGAAAATGCAGGCAGTGAAAGGCTTATGGCAACTCTTGTCGAGAAAGACGGGATCAAATTTGACAGACATTCTATGGTAAGAACAGAGACTATTTGCCAAGGAAGGCATGTACCACGAGAGATGACTTCTTGATTGCCGATCAATGCTTGACCGACAAGAATTACTTCCAAGCCTTTCTGATCAAGACCGACAGTTCGGGGAAGCTTTTGTGGGAAAGAGACTTCCGAAAGAAAAATTTCGATGCGGCTCTCGATGTTAGCACAGATTCAAGCAGAAGCATTTTCCTTACAAGTTATTCCTGGAAGGATGACAGTCAATCACTCTGGTTAGCGCTCCTGGATCAGTCTGGAAAGACTGTCTGGAGAAATCGATCGTGAGTGCTGAGTATCTGAATCTTGAACGAAAGGCAATTATCGAATTTGAAAACGCTGTTCTTGTAGTGGGAGTTGCAAGCGACTTAGCTGGAGTTAGATTTCTCGCATGGATAGACACAACTGGAGAAATGATAAGAGAAACTGTTCTTGATGAGAGATTTCCCGCGAAGATCTCACTCTTCAAAAGCAATGAGAGCTACGTGGCTCTGCTCTTATATAATGCACTTAATGATGAAGGTTATGGATTGCTTAGGATAGACGGAAATGGCTAAGTAGTTGATGAGTATGCATTCAGTACTAGGTTGTTCGAACCACGATCATTTACGGAGATCGATTCGGATACGCTTCTAGTTGTGGGCGTGATATCAGAAGAAATTAACGGAAGACAAGCAAACTGGACATCCGTTGACTTTTGATCGCTGAGGGTCGGCAAGGTTTAACCAGAGATGGTTTCACATCCTTATTGTGAGAACAGGGACTAACGACGAATTCTGAACCACGGTAGTGGATTACAGATAACTCGCACTGAATTGCTTACAAAGATGTTTTCGGTTCAAGTTACTTTAGGATTCGTCGGCTCTGTAAAGATTCCCCATTACTCGCAGACCAAAGTCATCGAACCGTCGAGAGAACGGCCTGTCGAAATTAAAGTTGATCCGGAAACTCCTATCAAGAACTTTCTTAGTCATGTTCAAAGAAAGAACAGCCAGACTTGGCGGCATCTCTACAAGAAAGCTTACGATACCTTCAACTTGAGCCTATTCAGAAGCTGAGACAACGGTTCTTACCTCCGACCGCCAAGATAGAAAACAGTCCCAGTCTCGACCTGCCACTTTGTCAATAGAAATCTTATTGTCAAATCTGCATTCAAAACCATCGGAACTCACGAGAGGCTCTTGTGACTCTCCCCACTGCCTCATAGGGCATTAAGAAATACGCGGTACCAGCTGTGTAACTCGCAGCTATAATTCCAGGAATGATCAAACAGGTATTTGCTCTTCCCTTTCTTCTCAACATTTTCCTACTATCTTCTAGCATGGTCCAGTCACCAGAGATACAGTACCCAACTCATATGAAACGGAGGGCATCAGGAGTTGCATCTACTTCTCGGTTATTCACGGCCTTCAACAAAACGATCATCAAAATGGGGTTCCTGAATGATCCCTGAAAAAAGGAAAAGTAAGACCAATTCGCATACCTATTCTAAGAAAAACCGGATGGAAAAGTTTCGTGGCCTGCTAGCCAAAGGGTTACTCATGAAGGAGAGTAACCTCTTCAGGACGGATGAAGATCTATAGAACTCTTGTGGCTACGATCATTTCTAAAACAGTGTAAGGATCTTTGAAAGCAGCCATATCACAGCAAAGACCAAGAGCCCGACAAAAGCAAGGCTGAAGATAACACGCAGACCAAACAAAGCAAGCTTCACAGCAAGACCTAAAAAAACCAACCCTACGAAAATCGCAAGAATCAGTATCGCTACATCCATGCCATTACCTCCATATCACCTAGAGTTTACTGTAGTTAGACCTTTTAATGTTGAACCCGGCTTCTATTAAATCAATACAGGCTGCTACTACCTCTTTGTCGTAGAGTATCCCTGAGTTCTTCATTATCTCTTCGATTGCTTCCCCAAAACCTTTTGATGCCCTATATGGTCTGCGTGACACCATAACTTCCACCAAATAGGCGACAGCCTCGATTTTGGATTCCAACGAGAGTTCAGATCCTGCGAGGCCTTCAGGATAACTGGTTCCGTGACCCTCTCGTGATGATGCTTAACGATATCGGCTATTGGACCTCCCAACTTCACATCGCGAAGGATTTTGTAACCCATCACTGGATGGCGTTTTATCAAAGACCACTCCAGATCGGTTAGATTTCCAGGCTCAGATAGAATCTCAGCCGGAATAGAAACCTTTCCCACATCGTGAAGCAGACCGACGATTCTTACAGCTCTGACGGAATCTTCTCCAAGCCTTAGTCTCTCTGCTATTTCGGTTGCCAATCGTCTAACATTCTCCTGGTGACCGGCAGTATAGGGATCTCTTACTTCTACTACTTTGCTAACCAACTCAACTGCTCCTCCAGAGCAACGTTTACCTGTCTAAGAGCTTCAGCCAGTTTGCTCTTTGCGGCGAGCGCTTCTGTAATGTCCACAACAATCAGGATAAGCATTTCCAACCCAGGAGAACCTAGAGGCGAGGCAAAGATCTCAACATCTATGACAGTACCGCTTGCTTGTCTTTGTCGGGTAACCGCATGAAGCGTCTCTCCAGTGGCTAGTCTTTCTACTTCTGCCAACGCCTTGCTATCCGTTGCGAGATCCCCAATGGAAAACTTTTTCAGTTCGTCAATTGAGAACTCGTAAAACTCGCAGGCTGCAGCATTTGCATCGATAATGGCTCCCGTAGGTGCATCTAGAAGCAGTATAAGTGCTTCGTTCATTCTGAAGAAGTCTCCATAACGCTGCTCGCTGGTAATCAGCTCGTCTTCTTCAAGTGCAAGCGTAAGAATATCCCCGACGGATGCAACAAATTGCTTCTCATCAGGAGTCCATTCTCTATTCGTATTCATGTCACAAAATAGAGAGCCGATTATATTACCCCTTCTCTTCAAAGGAATGTCGATCAATGATCGTACTCTGACTTTCTTAAGACCATCGATGAACGGGCTAATTCCCTCAATCTCAAGATTTGACACACTCAGAATTCTGTCTTGTCTAATCAGATCTAGATATTCATTTGCATACTCTCTGTTCATTGCGCGGTATTTCTCTGTATTGACTTTATCTTTCTTGACGTCAAAGCTGATTGCAAGTTGAATTTCACCGAGATCGGTCAGCATATACACCCCTACTCGATCAACCTGCAGAAAAGAACCCACAATCTCAAAAACTTTCTTCATGAATTCATCAAGCGAAAAATCCTTCCCGCCTGCTGCTTTCGAAGACTTCAAAAGATGACTGTGCCCTTCGTCCTTGAATTCCTGAAGTCTCATGGCTTCAGTTACGACGTAACAAAGCGTACAACCTATCCTGAAGATAGTCTATATATGTAATTCGTCCACCAGCCCTCGCTCTCTTCCATGTGATACTTCTCAGCTTCAACCTTCTCTGGTATACCGGTCTCCCAGGCTCTCTTAAGAGCTTCAAACAGTTTGGTTCTTTCGATACCTTGAAAGACGGCCTTCAATTCTCTGCCAATGGGTTTCAAATTATCTTCTTTCCTCTCGCTACTTGGAGATTTGAAGTCTTTCAGGAAGAAAGTCTCGCCATCTACACTTGTTAGAATCAGAAGACCACCATCCATCTTCTCTATCAGTTCGCGATATCTGGCTTCGCTCTGAATGATCTGATCTTCTATCTTTCTTATCCTCAGTGATATCTCTAAAGATCAGTATTATCCCGGCAGTCTCCCCATCTTTCCTTGTTATGGGTGCTGCCGAATCAGCGATTGAATAAATCTTCCCATTCTTGGATCTTAGTCCTGTGTGATTTACCAACCCTATTTTCTTACCTGTTTTCAGAACGAACTCCACGGGAATCTCGCAGGTTCTCCAGTATCTTCACTGAAGATATCCATGATCTCTCCAACCCTCTTGCCGACTATCTTGTCTTCATTCAGACCGATTAGGTCACATGCAACATCATTTGCAAATGTCACTATTTTGAACTCGTCTGTCGAAAGGACAGCATTTCCTATACTTGAAAGCGTAACTCTATAACGTTCTTCGCTTTCACGAAGAGCTCTCATCGATTCTATTCTTTGAAGAATCTTCCCGAGTCGTTCCGCCAACGAAAGTACGATCTGACCCTCTTCATAAAGAAAAGCTATCTCTCCCTCTCCGCGATAGAATACAGAGATGCTTCCAACCTCTTTTCCTCTCATCCTTATTGGTTCGCGAATGAAACGTTCGCTCTTCATGAAGACCTCTGATACGAAGACCCTATCTCTAAGAGAATCACCGCACAAGTATTTTCTGGTTCAAGAAATGCGTCGGGTAACATCCTTAGAAGTCCCTTCAGTATTTGCTCAGGTGAATCCTCTGCTTCATTCACAAGTCGCGAGAAGTTGTGTAGGAGACTCAGTTCTTTCTTCCTCTCTCTTAACTGCGCTTCGACACTAAGCTTTTCACTCATAGTCTACCATTCCCTGCTAGCCATTGCCCGGTTCCCCGGTTACTCGATTTCCTCCGCGCCCCTTTGATGTATACAGATTCCTGTCCGCCCTCTTAATCATATCTTCGAGTTCGTTTTCGTGTTCTTTCAGAGAGGCTGTTCCAAGGCTTGCTTTCACATTGATAGGCGTACCGTTGAAAACGATTTCCGATTCTTCAAGTGAATGACATATCCTAAGTGCTGCCTCTTCTGTTCTTTGCGCATCCGTCATCGGCAAGAGAACAATGAATTCGTCGCCGCCGTATCTACCGAAAATGTCGGCTGCCCGAAGAATCCTGCTGCAAATCTGCGCCACTCTCTTCAAAACAAAGTCTCCTGCTAAATGACCGAGGTTGTCATTCAATTTCTTGAAATTATCTATATCGAACATTATGAGCCCCATATCTGTTCCGTATCGCTTAGATTTTTCGATTTCTCTCTCTCCAAGCTCGAACAACCCACGCCTATTATAAATACCGGTGAGGTAGTCCCTTATTGAGAGCTCTCTTACCTCTTCATGGAGTCGAGCGTTGTTTATCCCTATCGCGGCAATATCTGCAAAGGCCTTCAAGGCCTCCAGATGACGGATCTTGAAGGCCTCCGCTTCCTCACTGTCCACTGCGATCATCCCGATTGGCTCATCTTCAATAATCAGAGGTACACCCATCCACGATTTGATAAAGAAGAAATCCGGTTTGTTGAACTGCGGGTATTTCTTCTGAGCGTCAGCAGCAAGAACTATCAGTTTGTTCTTCACTACGTCGAAACCTGGACTTCCCTCCTCCATAGTGAATCTTGTACCAACAAAACAGTCTCTGCCCGGCCAGCTGCCTCCTACTATGAGAAGCTCGTCCCCGTCGACAAGTTCAACTGCGGCGCTGTAAAACGGAATAACTTGCCTAAGACCTTCAACGATAGATTCAATTACTGTCCTCATGTTCAAGTCCCTTGTAATCGCCTCTGTTGCCTTTCTTAAGGACTCTGAGGTGATGTGATTCCTCTTTGTGATAACAAGGTTCTTAATTTTGCTAAGTGAGAGCGACATCGTTGTGCCGACCAATCTGTAAAGGTCTATGCTTTCCTCTGTGAGACCAGTTACTCTTTCTGTAAGACTCTCAAAAGTTCCTACAATTTCATCGTTTGACTCAAGAGCAATGCAGACGTATCTTGACTCCTTCCCTTCAACTATCAGATTATCTACGAAGATGTGGTTGCTGATAAGCTTACCGAACACTCTTTCGTCCGTTCTCACGTTTGTCGGAAAGACTTCGGTGTCTCCTCGTGAAACCTCGAGATCAAAGGGCTCTTCTTCGCTAAAGGTAATCCGACAACCTACAACTCCCTTTTCTTCGTAGGCTCGGTTTGCAATCTTAGAGGCAGCTTCCTGAAGGTTATCTCCGCTCAGGACGAGAACGTACAAGTCGTTCATGAAAAGCATCATACTGTCTCTTGCTTTCAGCTCCGCTTGAAGCTTCATCTCGTCCGTAACTTCTCTTGACGACATGGTCCAACCTGCGATATTTTCCCCCTCGAACAACGGGCTTACTGCCGTCTCCATCCAAATTACCTGACCACTCTTCGTTCTTGCTCTGTACCTGAACGAACCGTGTCTCTTCTCTCGAAAAAGTGCTTTCGATTCTGCAATAACCCTTTCAACATCGTTCTTTTCGACAAGATTAAGCGCATTGGTACCTAAAAGCTCTTCTGGGGAGTACTCCATAGTACTTAAAACGGAAGGTGACACATACTTGAAAATCAAGCGTTGATCCGCAACTGCTAGAATGTCAAGAACATTTCCCTCGAAGTTTTTAAGCAGTTCATCGCTTCTCAAAAGCCTCTCTTGAAGAGCCAACTCACAGTCTTCATGATGATTTTCAGTGATACGCCCTCTTGCCTCTAGTAGAATTGAACAAAGTACTAATTTGAGGAACCTCTTCTCCTCTTCCTTCCACTCTCTGCTCTTTGAATCAGCTCTGCATACAAGAATTAATCTACATTGTCCTGCAGAATAATCTATCGTCATAGAGTTCTCTGTGATCTCCGAAGTATTGCCGGGAAGCTTTGCTTCGATGGCCTTCTTAAGGTTATAGATCTCGCCACTCTCTACTCTTCCGTTCCCCACTCTAATAACATCAGAGGCTTCACTTCTCCATTCGCAGACTGGCTCGATAGAATATGAGCCCTTTGGGGAGCTTTCGACCTTAAAAAGGTGCAGACTATCCGCAGATATGGATCTGCCCGCTATCATAAGAGCCTCGAAGCGTCTCCCGCCAGAAGTAATGATCTCAGTGATCTGCTCTAATGAAGTGAAAAGATCAGAGAAATTGGCTCTCATAGCTTCCACCAAGTACAGAAAAGACGGTTGATCGTCATTAATTAATTATATATCATCGCAACTCTAAGACCAAATAAATCTCTTGATCCTGCGGTCGCCAGTAGTCCTCTCATTACAACCGTTGTCGATGCAACTGGACTTTTCATCTACTTCAGCGTTGTAAAGCTTCTTCTATAGCTTCCGCTTGGATGAGAAGGCTTCAGATCCTCTACGATCCAATGATCACAATACGTATATTGCTCTGTAGGTAATAACATGAAAGGATCATCGTGTCACCTTAGACTTGAGGGCGGTGATAGACTTGATTATCTGGACGAGGAGGTGTTGAATGCGTTTTCTCGAAGAGTACCTTGAAACTGAGGTGAAGCCTGCACTCGGATGCACTGAGCCCGGCGCGGTCGCCTTCTGCACAGCAACAGCGGCAAGCAAACTGAAAGGTAGCATTAGAAGAATTAGCGTTGTAACAAGTGTGAGTATCTACAAGAACGGGATGTATGTTGGAATACCTGGGACCAACGAGAAGGGAAATGAGTTTGCGGCTGCGTTGGGAGCTATTTGTGGAGATGCTGCTCTCCAGCTGGAAGCGCTTAAGCCGTGCCGAATTGAGTCAGTGGAGTCTGCCAGAAAGTTGATTGAGGACGGCGCAATCTCCGTTAGGTGCGATCCTGATCGTACTGGGGTGTTTATACAAGCGGTCGTAGAAGATGAGAACCATGTAGTGCGGTGCACGATATCCGGTAGTCACACCAATGTCTCGATGATCGAGATCGATGGAATGCCTCTCCCAATTGAGGAGCAGGCAATACCTTCTGCCACAATTGATTTCACTCCTGATGAAGTTTTTGATTCGGTCGAAGCAATCAACAACAGAGAGATAGGTAAGATCTTTGAAGGGATAGATATGAATCTTGATATCGCAAGATTTGGACTTGATAAAATCCTGTCTTCAAGAGAAGGCAGTAGTTACAACGAAGAAGGTCTTGGATATAAGATTCGAAGATACTGTCTTGCAGCATCGGCAGCGAGAATGTCCGGTGCTCCGCTTCCAGTAATGAGTAGCGGAGGAAGCGGGAATCAGGGAATAGTTACGACTCTCCCTGTTGCGCTCACGGGTCTGCACTTTGAGAAAAGGAAGGAGGATATCGCTAAAGCAGTTGCCATAAGCCACCTGTTTTCCGGCTATATCAAGAAGAAGTTGGGAAGGGTAGCCCCGATCTGTGGATGTGTAACAGCTGCCGGAACGGGGGCAACAGCGGGCATAGTATATCTTCTTGGAGGATCAAGACAGCACATTGAACAGGCAATGCTTACAATCCTTTCGAGCACAACGGGAATAATGTGTGATGGTGCCAAAGAAGGCTGCGCCCTGAAGGCAGGCCTTGGAGGACATGAAGCCTATTGTTCCGCGATGCTTTCACTGAACAACCTTGGAATCGACTCAGATCAGGGTTTCATAGCTCCAACTCTAGACAGATCTATTGAGAATATTCAGCTTCTGCTCTCCAAAGGGATGTCGAACATCGATTCCGCAATAGTCGAGGTTCTTGAAAACAGAAAGAATAGGATGTGATAGCACCGACAGTTCACTCAGGTCGATTTTCGTATGGAAATAAATCAACTAGACTTCTTGCGGGAAAATACCAGTGAACCTCCCGCCCCAAAGCGATGATTCTTCGAGAGCCAGGACTCTGGAGCGTTATTTCGCGACTCCTTCATGAAACCACGATTCCCTGGTCTCCTTTGCTCGAGAATGTACGATAACTGTTTCAGCTCATTGTCCAGGCTACTCCAGACTTCCATGAGAGTTCCGTCTTTACGACTTTCTTAATTCTCATCTATGGCCCTTTTAAGCTCAGAACTGTCTCTTCCGACAATCTTCGAATGAGCAAGGACTGATTTGAAAGCCAAAATGGTTTTCAGCCCAGTCCCAGTTATTATTGCAACGGCAGAATAATCTTTACCAACTATTCCAGCTCGATGGGCTTTGATAAATCCTGCAACAGACGCGGCTCCGGTTGGTTCGGCAAACAGGCCTTCGTACTTCGCCAACAGCTTAACTGCCTTTACCATCTCTTCATCAGACACAGAGAGTGCAAATCCGTTAGAGCTAAATATGGCCTCGAGTGCCAAATGGCCGTCGAGAGAATAAGGCACACCTATCGCAGTTGCACTCGTATTCGGGTGCTCTCACCTCTCGGTCCTGTCGCTTCCTCCTCCGAATGCCCTAACTACCGGTGCGCATCCTTCCGCCTGAACGATCAAGATTCTCGGAACCTTGTCAATAATCCCAGCGCTCCTCAATTCCGTGAAGCCTTTCCAGGTTGCGGCTGCCAAACTGGCGCCGCCTGCCAGAACTATCACCCAATCGGGGGTGTATTACCCAAAGTCCTCTGCTATTTCAAAGGCGGCGGTTTTTGTTCCTTCGATATGGTATGGGTTTACCGAAGTCGCCGTTGTCAGGTTTTCCCAGTTGGAAGAAGCTGTGAGCTCTTCTATCAGATCTATGCATTCACTCACACTACTATCCCTAACCAGAACAAGTCTCGCGCCAAATAACATCACCTGAGTATTTCTTTCGACGGGTGTGTGTTGTCCGGCATTACTACAATACACTCGAGACCTGCTCTAGCGGAATATGTGGCAACTGGCGGCCCCGCATTGCCATCTGAAGCAACATCGATAGCTTCAACTCCGCTCTCAAGAGCTTTGGTGACTTCAAGGGTAGCCGGGCGATCTTTGTAAGTACCCGTGCAATTCTGTGTTTCATCCTTCAGGGAGAGTCTTCCCGAAAAGCCAAGCGTCCTAGGGAGTCTTTGACTTTCATCCAACGGAGAACCATCCTATCCGAGGGTCACAATAGATCGCAGATCACTAACTGGCAGCAATCGATGAACCTCCAGAGTCCACGGATACCCCTGTCGGAAAAATCAGAAGGAGCTACCCCTCCAACTCTTTCGTACATATATTTGAGCATTCTTCTACACTCCGGACAGCGTGCTAACCCCTTCGAATTACTGTGCTCAAAACCACATCTGTCGTACCTTTGCAGGTAGTCTTGGGTCTCCATCCTATCTGACTACTCTTCCCGAGGTATTTCCTCCAAGTAGTTTCTCAACCTCATCTCTGGAAACGATGTTAAAGTCTCCCTTTATCGTGTGCTTCAGACAGGAAGCGGCCACACCAAATTCAAGCGCTTTCTTTGGCTCCCACAAGCTATCAAGTCCAAAGATAAGTCCCGCAGCAAATGCGTCTCCTCCTCCGACACGGTCAATTATGTTTATGTCGTATTTCGTTGAAAGCAAGAATTCCTCACCGTAAAGAAGAGAAGCCGACCATCTGTTGAAATTTGCGTTAACACTCTCCCTAAGAGAAATCGCAACAGCCTTCAGATCGAACCTTTTCTTGAGTTTCTTTGCGACATCTTTGTAACCTTCAACACTCAGGCGACCATCGCTCACGTCTGAGTCTTCGGCTCTAATACCGAAGACAGATTCGCTGTCCTCTTCATTCGCAAAGAGAACATCGACATATTTCATCAGCTCAGTCATCACTTTCTTCGCCTTTTCCTTGGTCCAAAGCCTCGCTCTGTAGTTTAGATCGCATGAAACGGTTAGTCCTCTTAACTTTGCCTCCTTTAGGGCAATCTCACAGATGGCGATCAACCGGTCGCTTAAAGCCGGAGTGATACCAGTAAAGTGGAACCAAGACGCTCCATCGAAGATCTCTTCCCACGAGAAATCTTCGGGTTTGGAGTTCGAAAAAACCGAGTCGTCGCGGTCGTAGATCACTTTTGAAGGCCTTTGAGAGTAACCGGGTTCGTAGAAGTACTTGCCTAATCTACCGCTGCCTTTCAGAACATGACTGGTGTCCACCCCATGAATCGAAATGTTTCCCTTGGCCGCATCTCCAAACTGATCGTCCGATACTTTCGAGACGAAGCAGCTCTTACCTCCATAACGCGCAATCGCGACAGCAACATTAGCCTCCGCCCCCCCATAGACAACCTCGAAGTTCTTAGTTTGCTCAAACCTCTCTCCTAATGGAGTTGCAAGTCGCATCATTATTTCCCCAAAAGTCACAACAGTAGACACTGTCAATCCTCCTCCTATCAATACATGACTATATGAATCTACAGATTTCAACGCCTAACCTGTCCATCACTACAACCAGGGAAAGTTGGCAATCGATTCCTACAAAGATAATAGCACGACAGTTTTGGAAGAACTGTGCAAAAATCGCCAGAATCTCGGATCATAAAAAAAATTTTTTCTGATGATTGCGCCCCATCAAATTCAACCTGGCGAGCAAAAGTGGCATTATTTGCTCCTTATTACTCATAATTACTCATAAACGTCAATAACATTCTCTTAATCGACTTGGGCAAATCTAAGGATCGTGATAGATTATAGTAGAAATTTTTTCTATGTAGGGTGATTCAATTGGGAAATCTTCTTGACAGAATTGCAAGGGAAAGTGTTGATTTCACTCCAACAATGAAGAGGATAGCGGATGCGATTCTTCAAAATCCCTCCGAAACAGTAAATCTTTCGATAACTCAGCTAATGAATAGATCGAAAGTGGGAAGTGAATCAACAGTAGTGAGGTTTTACAGACAGCTAGGATATGAAAGCTTTCATGAATTCAAAGTCACTCTTGCCTCGGAAATCGCTGGGTCGTCCTTCTATCACCCTTACGAAGACATCACAATAGAAGATTCACCGTCAGATGTCGTGAGAAAAATCTTCAACGGCTGCATTATGGCTTTAAGAGCAAACACCAAAAGCTCTATCGGAAAAATGATACCCGATGCAGTCGATCTGATCGAACAATGCAGAAGAATAATCTGCATCGGTTACGGAGTATCGGGATCGATAGCAAACAATCTGTCTTTCAAATTGAATCTTCTCGGTAAGGATGCTATTTATTGCCCCGATTCACATACGAATGCTGTCACTCTTTCTAAGCTCAAGAAAAACGACTGTGTCTTCGCAATATCTCATTCGGGAGAAAGCAAAGACGTGGTTTTACCGTTGCAGAAAGTGGAAAACTCTGTAAGAATCATCGCCTTGACGGGATTTGGGGATTCAACATTAGCCAAAATAGCAGATCTTAGCATTATTGCATCTGTACCAGAAGAAATGAATTTGCGTACCGACGCAATTGTCTCCAGATGTGTTCAGATGGTGGTTGTTGATTCGCTCTTCGCTTGCCTTGCGGTAAGAGAGGGTGAAAAATCACTCGATACACTTTCATTATCTAGAAGATCATTATCATACCTAAAATTCTAATCTCGGAGGTTCAACATGGGAGCTTTTAAAGGCATTATTCCACCAGTACTAACAACATTTGACTCAGAGGGAAAGATTGACGAGAAGAGATATCTCAATCTCATAGACTTTCTTTCCAAGAAGATTCAAGGCCTTTTAGTTTGTGGAACCTATGGATCATGTCCACTCATGACAGTAAATGAAAGAAAGTTACGGAACTTTCAGTAAGAGGAGCTGCCAAAAGAGTTCCGGTTATTTCTCATATTAGGAGCAAGCAATCTCGCTGACATTTTCGAACTCGCTAGACATGCCAATCATGTAGGAGCAAAAGCGGTAGCCACAGTTGTTCCATTCTACTTTCCCTATTCTCAGGCAGACATAATCAGGTTTTTCAAGAGACTGATAGAGGTGTCTGAACTTCCCGTCTTCATTTACAACAACCCAAAGGCGACCGGTGTAACAATCGATGTCGAGACACTGAAGAACCTTAAAGAGGCAGGGCTTTACGGTATAAAAGACAGCACGTTTGATCTTCTATACTTCTACGGCGAAATTTAGCATGGATGTGAATGACTTCTGTTATAAGCGGTACCGAAGCCTTCATTATCCCTTCAGTGCCGTTAGGTGCTGATGCCGCGATTTGCGGTCTGGCGAACGCCCTTCCCAAACCGGTAGTCGAACTGTACAACGAGACGATAAAAGGAGAATTCAAGAAAGCCCTGGAGCTCCAGTTAAGAGTCAACAAGTTACGAGATGTTCAGCATTATGCCCAGTTATGATTGAGCTCTTCGGCATTTCTGAAGTATTGAAGCGTGTTCAACAAGGCGCTTCAAAGCTGCAGCTACCTCCAATTACAGAGAAGGTGAAGATATCTCCGCTCGAAGCTCTTCGAATAATCTGGCAAAACAAGTGGACGCTTATTAAGTCTGCATTTGTCGGCACTTTTGTGGGAGCGCTTCCTGGAGCTGGAGCAGATATTGCGTCGTGGGTAGCCTATGGCGTAGAGAAAAAGACTTCAAGAAACAGTGAAGACTTTGGTAAGGGAAATATCAAGGGAGTAATTGCTCCAACAAGCGCGAACAATGCGGCTCTCGGAGGAACATGGATTCCCGCGCTGGTTTTCGGCGTTCCCGGAGACACAATAACCGCTATAGTCCTCGGGGCTATGCTCATGTACGGTCTGAAGCCTGGACCACTAATATTCACGGAATCCCCCGATTTGGTGAATGGCGTTTTCAGTATTGCGATTCTTGCGAATATTCTGCTAATTCCGATTGGCTACCTTGGAATAAAGGCTTTCGCCTTCGTTCTGAAAATGAAAACTAGCGTAGTCTTAACAGCAGTAGTCCTCTTTTCAATGATAGGTTCTTTTGCAATAAGAAACAGCTATTTTGATATTTATGTAATGCTTATCTTTGGTCTGATTGGATTCCTTTTTGAAAGGTTATCAGTTCCTTTAGCTCCAATGATACTAGGCTTGATTCTTGGACCGATGGTCGAAGATAATCTAAGAGTTGGCCTTATAAAGACCGGAGGAAGCATGGGTCAGTTTTTCACAAGACCGATTTCACTAGTTCTGTTTATTCTGATAGTGTTGGTCTTTCTGGGCGGTCCCGCCTTGAACCTCTTAAAGAAGGGCTTTTCCAAACACAAAACAGAAGAATAGTCTTGTAAGGAAGAACAAAAAAGCGATGCCTATGAGCATCGCTTTTCTTCTCCAAAGAGTCTACTCAACTCTTACACCTTTCCAAAACGCAACGAAATCCTTGATGTTTGATGCTCCTTCAAGTGGTTCGGGGTAGTACCAGGCAGCGTTCTCGTTCTTCTCGCTGTCAACAATGATGTTGTAATAGTGAGCTTCACCCTTCCAGTGGCATATGGTAGTTAAATCGCTGTGTTCAAGAAGAGCTCTGTTTACTGTCCCGGGAGGAAAGTAGTGATTACCCTCAATTACGATTGTCTGGTTGCTCTCTGCAATGACTTTTCCCTTCCAAAGCGCTTTCACGTTTATCACCTCTCATGGATAAACTTATCATTTCGCGGTAATTGCCGATGCCTTTTCTCCACTATTATATGAAAAAGAATCGTCCGAAGTGACGTGATTTAAAGAGTTACTGTTGCTTAGTCGGTCTAACAAAAGTGATTCTGTCCTGAAAGCCTGTTGTATTCTTTTGATCTTCACAGAGATCCGTCGAAAGAATTGGTCTAAGAACTCACTTCGTCAGCACAATTACGATTCTCTTCCAAACATACTGTTCGCCAGTAGTGAATGAAATCCTTATCTGGAGTTGATTTCGTTCGTAATCGCATCTCTTTCGTATTGAAGCGCACTTCACAGATCCTCAAAATTCAATTGTTCTTCCAGGCAAACCCTGAAATCACTCGAACGCCTTTATTATACAAGAACACGACAGAATCGCGGACATATTGGTATAACCTCTTCGATGCAGAACACATATACAATGTGTGAAGTCATTTGGCTAATGTGTTGTGACGACTGCCACACCGGTCTCTTAGACCATCCAGACTTTAGCACTGTCCGAAAGCAGACATCTTCATACTCATTTGATAATCATAACTGAATTTGAACTATAATTAGTATTGTTTTTACTTGTAATGATATTTATTAAATTACAGCTTGATTTTGTTGCACTGTATGTGATAATATGTACTAATAATTTAATAAATTCAAGGTGGTGCGGCGAAAGATATGGGAAGGAATTTCTGGCTCTTTTCAGTTGGAAGGTTAGTTTCTCTCATAGGAAGCGGCGTTCAGGCTTTGGCAATTCCCCTATACATCCTTGACCTAACTGGTTCCGGAGCAATTATGGGCACGTTCGCAGTGATTACTATGATACCCAGGATTATCTTCGGACCAATTGCAGGCGTAGTTGGTGACAGGTTCAACAGGAAACTAATAATGATCTACATGGATTTTGCCAGAGGGGCAGCTATTCTCGCCATGGCCTATATGGCAAATGCAGAAACCCTTACAATATCTATCCTTTTCATATTTCAGCTGTTGATTTCGACACTTGATATTTCTTTCGATCCCGCAACTGCGGCAATGCTTCCGGATATTATCGAAGAAGACAAGCTCTTGAGAGGAAATTCTATCCTTGGAGCAGTAAATTCAATCTCTTATATTGTGGGACCGGCGCTGGGTGGAGTGCTCTACGGACTTTTCGGAATCGAAGTAGTGTTCATTCTGAACGGAGTGTCTTTCGTCGCATCCGCAATCAGTGAGATCTTCATAGTTTACGAACAAACAACTGAGAAATCTAGAGTCTCCGTAAAGAGTGTCTTTGTCGATATTGTTGAGGGAATCAGCTATCTCAGAAGAATAAAGGGACTGATGATGGTTCTGATATTTGCTATGGTATCGAATTTCCTTTTGGCACCGGTGTTTACGGTTGTGTTCCCGTTTTTCGCGCGAACTGTGGTCGGTTTTTCCAGCCAACAATATGGGTTCCTTCAGTCTGGATGGGTGGTCGGAGTTCTTATAGGAAACATTCTCCTGGGGACTGTTCTTTCTAAGAGAAGACAGGGAAGTCTCTTTGCTGGAGGTCTAGCAACGGAAACAGTCATCAATTTCGTTCTGGCAGCTTTCTTCTTTCCCTACTTCATGAATCTTTTTGGCGGCGCTTCATGGTTGTATTTTGCAGCACTTGGAGTGCCGATTCTCGTGATGGGAGTATTTAATGCATTTGTTAACACCCCGCTTCAAACTCTGTTTCACCGGATTGTTCCTACTAGCTACAGATCCAGGGTGTTCTCCGTGATCTCAATTCTCTCTCAGATTGCAACTCCTTTAGGTTCTGCGATCTTTGGTTTTGCTGTTGATCGATTCCCTGTCCATTATCTTGTGCTCTTGTCATGCATTGGCAACGCTATTCTAACTATCGTATTTCTGATGAAGGGCATGTCGAGACTCTTCGAAGAAAAGAGAACAGATAACAGCAATGGCTCAAAGAGAAAGGCCGTCGAGCCTGTGAGAGAAGGAATTGGTGCATAGGTTCCTCAAGTATCATCGTAGCCCTCCCCAGATTCCTCTGCGCTTGACAGGCTGAAGCAAAATCGGTAAAAGAAGAACCGGAGCTTGATTCTCCGGTTCTTCACTCATATTGATGAAAACTTAGTCTGTTGCGCTCTGGCTATCCCTTTCTGCAGCAAGGTATTCCAGTTCTGAGATTATTGAATCGATCTCTAACTGAGCCTCTTCAGAAGGATCGACTTCCATTAGCGCTTCCATGTAAGTGAGCCTTTTACTGAGCTTCTCTTCAATCCAGTCTGGGCTGTAGTCAAGATCTAGAGATAGAGAGTTGTTCCTTATCAAAACGTAAAGAATATCTGCTCTGACTTCCTGAGACATTTCCCTTTCTAACGTGGCTTCCAGTCCCGATTCGATTTCATCAATTGTACTGAAGACATAATCTACGAAACTTTGCCCGTAGTTGCTCAGCTGCTGCTGAAGAAGCTGTTGATTCATGAACGTCATTTCTAGTTCCTCTAGCCAGGAGTTGTAATAAGCAGCTGCAACTTCAGGAACGTTGCTATCAAGCTCATACATCATCTGGACAATCATGCCTCGCTTCTCTCCTATCTCAAACAAGGACCTTACGGCCACTTCGTAGTCAATGCTCTCGGTGTATCCCAACATTTGAGACAACTCGATGTAGACAGCATACTCCACGGGTGAGACCTGCGCAGATGAGTCTCCTTCACCGAAGACTTTTGCGGCAACTTCGACGAAGAATTCATTAGCCGTCTCTTCTGTCCCTATTGCTTCCGCGTATTCCTTGTAGAACAGCAGTTCACCATCAAGAATCACATAGTCAAAGTTGTTTTCGCTTATGTACCTCTCTAACCAACGATTGTAAGAATCGTTCTGATAACCTGAAACGAAATCATTATATCTGCGAGAGCTCACCATATCGGCCAGACTGTTAATCTCTGTTCTCTCTTCAACGATTATTAAGTGAAAACCAAACTCGCTTTTTACAGGACCGTAAAGCTTACCTATTGGTGCGGTAAGGATAGCTTCTTCAAACTCCGGCACAGTTTGCCCTCTTTGCAGCGATCCAAGCTCCCCACCATTGGCAGCCGTTCCTGAATCAATGGAGTAATGAAGGGCAGCTTCGCCAAAAGTGATTTCTCCACTTTCGATTCTACTCATGAGCTCAGTAGCAGTGGATTCATCGGTCACAAGAATGTGTCGTGCCCTAATCGTTTCATACTGGTTCTTGATTTCGGTCCTGAACTCCTCAAAGTAAACCGCTAGAGCTTCTTCAGTAAGCGGAGCAACCGAATTCTGAACGAGTTCGGCCTTGAGGGCAGCATATACGTAACTCCTCATTTCATCTTTGAAGGTCTCAAGCGAGCCGTAGATAGTCTCAATTTGCTCGATCAGCCCAGGATTCGATGTGTACATCTCCATCATTGTATCCGTTTCGGCCTCAACTTCTTCATCAGAAGGAAGAAGATTGTTTTCCTCTGCATAGAAATCGATGAGCTTCTGGTCAACTATGTATGGTATTATCATCGTTTTTAGACCGATCTCGCTAGGGATGTAATAGCTATCGAAATACGGATCAAGAGTTATCCCCTGGCTACTTGCGTTCGCAACGGTCGCGCCAAATGCCTGTTCGATTTCTTCTCTGGTTATCCAAAACTCTTCTGGAACGTCTTCCCCATCTTTGGTAATCCTAACGGCGTACTCTGTTCCGAACAGGGTCAGTGAGAAAATCGCCATCAGGAAAACTAGTAGTAACTTCTTCAAAATCATTCCCCCTCGTGTATTAGGTACATTCATGATAACATTTCATAGGAAATGGTGTGCCACGAGAGGTGAATATTTTGAGAAAGAGTGATCTTGATCTTGAAAGGCTTCACGCAACGTCCTGGAAATGGTTGAATTCAGAAGAAGCGGAATTGTCCGGAGGGGAGAATTCGAGGCAACCTCAAGCCTTGTATTTCTTTGCCGACGAAAGGAACAAATCCTTCTGCAGAAGGTACAATAGGGAAGTGAATTTCAGGAGAGACGTTGAGGACATAGGGCTTTGCGATAAGTGTGGAATGAGGTTTAGAACATATAGAGCCGCCCAGATCTGTGTATTTGCTCCTGCGGAACAATATTTCACAACCGATACACGCGATGAAGCGAAGGCAATCGAGGAATTTCCTGACAAGGATCTTGCGGAAAAGGGAGTAAGCGACTTCGAGAGCAAGAGCTGGCAATAAAGGCTTTCTAATTTGAGTATTCGGACTATCTTTATTCTCATCGTGGGCTTGAAAATGTGTTAAAATATATATTGTAATTTTGTGAATAAATGTTCTTGGTTCTTACCGAGATATTTTTTGATCAAATAGTATAGTTTTTTCATTATCTTTATTTTTTAATCTTGCGGAATTTAAGCTTATCATTGACTTATTTGTTTCCTGGAGGTGGGCTGTGAAGAGCTTAACAAAAACGATTTTGTTGTTTGTAGCAGCATTTTTCGTTGTCTTTTCTATTTCTTCGTGCATTGTTGTGGATAATCCGGTTGTCGTTAGGGTCCCCTTTGAAGAACTTAACGACGGTGCTTATTATGGAGGTGGTCTCCTCTTTTCGCCTTCAGACATGTCGATCTCACATTTGGGAAAAGGAACTCTGATTGCGTTTCAGGATCTTAGAATGGAGTGGACACCTGAAGAAGGTTCTTCTATTGCAGAGAGAAACTTTGGTTACCTCTATATCAAATCCATAGATGTGACAGGCATTGAATATGAGTATCTGATTTACGATTCAAAAGGTACAATCATCAAGCGCGTTGACTCTGTTTTTCACCCGGTTTCTGAAGGATCTCAGGATTTCTCGAGTTTATCTGATACTGATTTGTTCTCCGGTGCCTTATATCAGTCTGGTGCCGGCGTGCACAATCCAAATATTAGCGATGGATATCTTCTAACCTTTAGACACGATATACCAGATGAAGAGAACTCCGGCCCTCATTCCTTCAGAAAAGTTCTTTTCAGAGTCCAGCAACCGCCAATGGTTTCTTCAACCAGATTTCCAAGAGGCGTCATTGCAATTAGCAATTCTGTGCCCAGATCGCTTGTGATCAACTCTTCTCTTCTTTTACAAGAGCCCTGTGAATCGGAAAACCAAATAGTGTTTTCGAAGACGTCTTCTATCCCTCACTTCTCTCTCGGTGATTACATTTTTGACACAATGAACGACTCTTTCGGAAGAGTTATTTCCGTGAATGATACCGACCCTTCAAAAGTAACACTAGGAACTGAAGAAGCTTTTGTAGAAGAGGCGCTGGGCACTTTGATACTGAACATTGAGGGTGATGTATCAGAAATCATACAGAAATTTGGAACTGAAGGAGATCGTGCCTTTGCAGAGAGTGTAACAACAAACCTGATCACAAAAGAATGGGATGTATCAATCATTGACGAGGATGAGATGAAGGCTGCAATCAAGAACAAACTGATCCTTGACGCAAATATCAGCCTTGATTTTCATCTTTCTTTGAACAAATTCAGCTCTAATGGAACGTTTCGCTTTCCGGCAACACTCTCTTCGATACTCGAGATAGTTGGAGAGGAAGGGTTTAAGACTGGACAAACGGAGAAAATTGCTGAACCACAGGTAAGCATTAGCGTATGCGGAATCCCCGTAAAAATCAGCGTACCGATTAAGCTGTTCTATGGAATGGAAGCAAAAGTCGCAAGCATTGATCTTCAATTCGGTCCCGAGATTCGGATTTCTCCGAAATTTCATTATGAAGTCGAGGCAAAGATCGACTTCTACGGCGTTCATGACAGATGCTATTCAAGGGGCTCTATTGACCACAATGCAACCTTTGTTGATAAGATCGAATTTGACGGATCCCCTGAGATAGAAGGAAAGTTTGGCTTCAAGTTTTATCCGGGAGTAACTATTGCCTGTGTCCTTCGTCCGGAGATGGAGATGCCAGTCGGTTTCTCTGCAAGAGTAAACGAAACTAAGGCTGAACTCGATTTTGAGACTGAGGGCCATATAATGATTAAGCTGGATCTGAAGTTTTACAAGCATACTTTTGCTAAGACAGAGGTCTTCAGCCAGACGAAGAATATTTATTCGAAAGACTTCTAAGACTGTTCAGAATCCTTTTGATAATATTCATCTAGTTACTGCTTAAAGATTTAGAGAAAGGAACCTTACGAAAAGGCTGAAGAGCCATAATCAAGAAATCAAGGTTGTAGAGAAGAGCATAGAATTTCCAGCATTAGAAAAGCAAATGTGGGCATCCCAAAGCATTGACTGTAAAGGGATGCCCTTAACTAAGGAACTACTTTAGATATGGATGCTCATTCCATCAATACCCTCTAGGGCACCAAGTACTGTCTCTGATAGCGTAGGATGAGGATGTATTGAGTTCTCAAGTTCTTCTACCGTTAAACCGTTCTTGACCGCAATTACCCCTTCCATTATTAGCTCTGTAGCTGAAGGAGAAACTATACTCATACCAAGAACCTTTCCACTTTCCTTATCTGCTATTACCTTCACAAACCCAGTGTTTTCTAGTACAGTTCTTGCTCTACCATTTGCGCTCAAAGGGAATTTTGCGATACTTACTTTCTCCATGTCTTCGATGTCGTCTTCCCTTATCCCGGTTGATCCTACCTCTGGGCTGGAGAAAATAATCGAGGGAACTGCCGAGTAATCCATTTCGATCTCTTCTCCAGCAATGTTGTGAGCCGCTACTATCCCCTCGTAGCTGGCCACGTGAGCAAGCATTGTTCCGGCTCTTATGTCGCCAATAGCATAAATGCCCTTAATGTTTGTCTGCATTCGGCTGTTCGTAATGACTCCTCTTTCAATTTCGAGGCCAAGATTTCTTACGTCTTCGCTAATGCTCGGTCGCCTACCGACTGCGACAAGAACTTTCTCAGCCTGGAGTGAGAGCTCCTGTTCACCTTCGGCATTCAGAATGAAGGTACATTCCTCCTTCTCCACCTCTGTCACCTTTGTTCTCTCTATTATCTCTACTCCTTGCCTTGTCAATGACTTTCGAATATCGTCGGCAACATCTCTATCCTCGTATGGAAGGATATGGTCTGCAAGTTCGACGATAGTAGTCTTCACTCCGAATGAACTGAAGAATGTTGCAAACTCAACTCCTATAACACCACCGCCAACAATTACTAGACTTTCTGGCATTTCTTCCATTCGAAAAACGTCGTTGCTTGTCCAGATTCCTTCGACTTCACTGAATGGCCTAAACATGGAGGGTTCAGATCCACTTGCGATAACAATATTATTCGTATCCAGAATCTCCCCTCTCTGCTCCAGGAGGACGTGCTTTGCATCCTTAATCACAGCCGTGTCATTGAAGAAATCAACTTCGTTTTTCTTCAAGAGGTGTTCAATCCCTTTTCTAGACATCGTGATCGTTCTATTCATGTGAGCCATGATTTTCTTCAGATCATAATCAAGATCGGATATTTCGATTCCAAGTCTCTTTGACTTGTCAGCTATTTCGGTATACAAATGGGCCGAAGTCAGCATCGCTTTTGTTGGAATGCAGCCCCAGTTTGTGCACGTCCCACCGAGATGTTCCTTTTCAACGAGCGCAACTCTCTTACCCAGCTGAGCAATTCTTATTGCACAAACATAACCGCCAGGCCCACCACCAATTACAACCGCATCAAGCATTTTCTCTCCTCCTTATATAAATCTTTATATCACCGTATTTATCAACTATCTTTTTGATTACCTCATGGCCTTCTTTCTGAATAGACACAGGAATTCTCTCCCCCGAGAGCGGATAGTCTACAATAACAATCAGTACCTCTCCAGGATTCATGTTTTCCAGAGTCTTTCTTGCTTGAATATCCGGAATTGGACAAGATTCGCCTCTCATATCGAGAAGCTGGTCAGGCTCGATGACATCAAGCTCGCCCCCCAGATAATAACTGCATATTCCCTCAGAGCAGGAAATTGGCTTGAATCCCTTAAGTTCCGTTATGAAGGAGATTGCCTCATCAAGCATTCTGAAAATGTGTGGAGAACTGAAGTCGAATCTCTCAACGCCATGCAAATGTCTTGAAGTAAGTATCCCAAGCTTCTTCATTTGCTGCAGATGTCTGTATACAGTTGACAAATCTATTTGAAGTAGCGACGCAATTTCTGAAGCAGTTAGGAAGTTGTCCATCAGCATCGTAACTATTTCAATTCTTGTCTGATTTGAGAAAGTGCGAAACAAATCCGGAAGCTTTAATGGCATCTAAAATCCCTCCCGTAGAAAGAGGTGCACGTCTGAACGAAGTGCACCTCCCACATCACGCTATAATAGCCTAACCTATTGACTTCTCACATTCCTCAACTATGTCAATGAAGCCTTCATAAGTTATCAGAGGCACGGTAACGTCATCAGCTGAGTATCCCCTGGCCTCAACATCGTCCTTAATAGCAAAGACCTCCGCCTTTGTGGTCAATTCGTTTAGTCCCCAAAAAACACCGTCCTGAATTAGGACAACCTTGTCCCCATCTTTCGCCGCACTGATCTTGATTCTATCGGCAGAATTATTGGGCCCGTTTTTCACTACTATTAAATACATACCAGACACCTCACATGAAGATTACATTGTCAAACTTGTGGAAGAACTCTCCGATATCGGCTTCAGCTATTAATTGTGCACTGAAACTCTCTTCGATTTCATTTACTTTCAGTTTTTCCACATGTTCTTTGACACCATAAACTGCTGTCTCGTACCTCTTGATAAACCTAAAACACATGGAGATCGAGAGCAGGCCAAGACATTCAGGCTTAGTCTTCTTTGAAAAAGCAACACTTGCCTCTTCCATCAAAAGAACAGATGGCTCAATATCTTCGCCATACATTCCAAATGCAGTCCTAAAGGCTTCATTGACCCAAATAGAGCCTGCTGGAGCCTGATAAACAACAAACAGTATCTTCTTATCCATACAGCACCTCATGCCATCAGGTTAACAAACCTGTCGCTGTTGTAAATCAATGAAGCCAGTTCGGGAAGACCACTTGGATTTGAACCTTCGATAATCATATCCTTGGTTACACCTCTGTAGTCCATACAGATTCCGCAGATCTCCACTTTCAAACCCTTCTCTTGTATTAGCGATTCGAGTTTTCGTGGAATGTCTCTATCTATCCTTATCGGTTTGACTTTGCTGTTAACGGATAGTATTGAATCGGCAAAGAGGAAAACCGTCACTTCGTGGCCTTTATCAAGTCCTGCTTCCGCGATCTTAATTGCTGTGTCAAGATCCTCATATGAATACGGTGGTGCAAAAACCTGGATTGTAATCTTCAAATCAGACGCCTCACTTTCTGTAAAGTATGTAAGCCATTGTCCAGTTGCCGAGAATAAGGAAGACACTTGCGATTATTGACGAAATGGCAAGAGTTGGAAGTCCGGAAAGGAAATGCCCGATATTACATCCACCGGCAAGGTTAGCTCCTGCTCCCATCATTGTTCCACCTATCATAACCACGAGATAAGTCTTCGGATTCTTCGGCATCCTCAACTTGAATTCTTTGGCGATTACTGACGCGATGAGTGCTCCCAGAATTATTCCGATTATTTCGTACCCATCCCATCTCAGTGGCTGATTACTGATGTAGGAGTCAAATATCGAGACCCAACCACCGGTGATACCAAGTCCGTAATTTCGACCAGCAGCCTCGCTTGTTATCCATGCAATGGGAGAAAGAACAGCGAGAGATACCGCAGCAACTTTCCAGTTGAACTTAGTCTTTCTCTCCGTGGTCTTCGTGCCAAGCGTGTACCAAAGTAAGACAGCTGCTAGTATTACTGCAGGGATCCAGGGATTAACATTCAGGACTGTCGCGAGTGTGGGCCCTACCTTGTCAAAATATACGGAAGAATTCCCATCAACTGTTATGTTAAATTGCGCCGCCCAAGTCCTTATGGGTGAAAATACTCCTCCTCTCATTGCCATAGCTCCTATACCGTAAAAGACCGCGGCTATCATTGCGGTTGTCATTCCCTCTCCGGACCTATAAGTAACACCTGACGCACATCCACCGGCGAGAACCATTCCCAGCCCAAATACATAGGCACCAACAATATTCCCAAACAGATTAAGCGTCGGAGGAGCAATCCTTATCCAGCCCATCTGAGCCACAAAGAGAACGGTGATCATCTGTAACCCGACTGCAAGAAAACCCAGTTTCCAAAGGTAATTATCCTTAAATAACAAAACATCCCTAAAAGCCGAGTTGAAACACACTCTGCCTCTTTGAAGAATGATTCCAAAAACGAGACCAACTAATAGACCCGTCCAGGCCATGTCATCTCACCCCTTTTTTCACTTTACTTTGATATAGATCTTCCACTCGCTGTTCCCGACTTCCTCGATTTCGAGAACTTCGTGTCCCATTCCCTTGACTGCCTCGGGAATTCTCTCTTTCGACATGGCATAGTCAATCCAAACCTCGAGTATCTCTCCGGCTTTCATCTTCTTCAGAGCCCTCTTGGTTTCAACATCCGGTACTGGACAGACTTCTCCTCTTACGTCAACAGACTTAGTTACTTCATACTTCGCCATTTTCATACCTCCTGTAATGTGATTTATTTCACATATTGGTCAACTTAGTAACTCTGCAGCTGCTCATCATGAATTTCAAGCCAAATCTACTATTTGAAAAGCGGAACTTCACTAGAATCATAAATGCTACTAATGTCGATTAATTTATCATTCCATTCCAACTTGGTTACCAACTCGTTCGCAAAACATTCACAAACTCTCATTGCTTTCGAAGTAGAATAACACTAACTCACGATCGGGGGGTCACTATGGAAAAGGGTTACATTCATATCTATACCGGAAATGGTAAAGGAAAGACCACTGCAGCTATTGGTCTTGCGATAAGAGCATGTATGGCGGGCGAGAGGGTCTTCATCGGTCAGTTCATAAAGGGTATGAAATACAGTGAACAAGCGCTATCGAATTATATCGACGGAATAACCATTGAACAGTTTGGAAGGAAATGCTTCATTAGAGAAAATCCTGAAGTAGAGGATCTTGAAGCTGCTCGCACTGGTCTTGCAAGATCCCGAGATGTTTTGCGCAGTGAACGGTTCGGTCTCGTTATTCTTGACGAGATATTCATTGCTTGCCATTACAGATTGGTAACAGTAGAGGATATTACGAAGCTTTTTGAGATGAAGCCCTCAAACGTCGAACTTGTTCTGACTGGCAGAAATGCTCCGGCCGAGATTTTTGAGAAGGCAGACCTCGTCACTGAAATGAGAGAGATCAAGCATTATTACCATAGGGGAGTTGAAGCTAGAAAGGGGATAGAGTATTGAGCAAGGCAACTGGACAAGAAGTCAATTATGGCCGGTTCAGGCAATAACTCTTGATTTGAACGCATTCTGCTTGGAGACTCAAAGGGATCTCTAATACTGCGATGACATTATTCAGAGGACCCTTCTGTGTTCCTATCAAGTTTTTCTTTTGCGAAATTACTAATCAAACGTGCGCTGCATTCCTCGTAGGATAAAGATGAAGGATTACACTGGAAAGAGATTTCAAAAGTAACGCAAATGGTGTTAGAATCTAAAGTGATAGAGAAGCACCACGAAACGCGCTTGATGTTCAAACCAACGCTCGAACTTATTATTATGAGAATGAGGGATGAATACCTTGTCTGCATATGGTTTAAAAAGGTCTTACCTTGACCTTATTGATGAAGCGGTCATATTCGTTGATGAATTTGGGAAGATCACCTTTCAAAACTCTGCTTCGCAACGGCACTTTGGAGATGTAATTGGAAGGATTTTTGAAACACTTTTTGGTTCTGACGATATCTGCGTAGATGATAATGGAGGAATCTGGAGCG
This sequence comes from Mesotoga sp. Brook.08.105.5.1, assembly GCF_002752635.1. Taxonomy (NCBI): domain Bacteria; kingdom Thermotogati; phylum Thermotogota; class Thermotogae; order Kosmotogales; family Kosmotogaceae; genus Mesotoga; species Mesotoga sp. Brook.08.105.5.1. The sequence goes on along the minus strand of NZ_AYTW01000005.1, from coordinate 98,248 downwards.
TTCTCTCTCACCACGACAATAACGAACAAGGCGAAGTGAAGATTCTGAAAAAAGCAAAGAAGGTTTATCTTGATCCAACGGTCACAGAAGTAAGGACAAATACAATTCCCTCATACAGTGAAGCAATCCCAAGAAAAGGTTCCTCGCAGTTCTCAAGTAGGAATTATTCTCAGGACGGTGAGAATTATCGAAGCACAGTTTTCGAAAAGAGTTTTGAAGAACAGACTTCAGGCATTGCAATCTTCTCCTTTGACAGAACTTGTGAGACAATAGTCCCGGTTTTGAAGAACCTTGCTTTCGAAACAGACCGTCTTGCACGTCTCCCAGTACTGGAAGGCATTCCGCTTGGCAGACCCATTAGCAAGGCCGATCACCTTTTTCTTGGGGCGTTGAGAAGGGTTGCAAAAACGGGAAGAGAAGAGATTATATCGCTTTCGGAAGGGGAATACTTCGAAGAAGTTCTGATTAGGCTTCTTTCAGACCGGCAGCTGGTCAGTATCCACAGAGAGAAGACGACGGAAGCTAGAGCAATAGCGGAGCTTCACACTGCAAAGTGCATCCTAGATTCATCTAGTGAAGCCACACTCTCGACTGACGAACAGGGCAGGATAATCTTCTTTAGTAAATCTGCCGAGAAGCTTTTTGGAAGAAGGAGAGAGCAATTACTCGGCGAAAAGGTGTTCAGATTCATAAGGGACTCAGGAGATCAAATCAGAGAGATTCCCTTTCTCAAATCAAGTATTGGTGAAAAACGGCTTCTAAATATTCATAAAGAAGATGGCTCTACCTTGCAAGTCACGGCTCTCGTGAGAACGATAAGAGATTCCCACGAAGGGGCAGACATAGCGCTAGTCATCTATTCATTTGCTGATCACGAAGATCAGAATTTGATTCCGGAGTCTGCGGAAAGAACTATCAGGAGCTTAATTGAGACACTTTCAACAGTGGTAGAGGTAAGGGATCCCTACACGGCCGGTCATCAGAGGCGGGTCAGCAAACTTGCTACTGCAATTGCCATTGAAATGGGGCTCAGCCCAGATCGACTGGACTCGGTCAGAGAAGGTGCTCTTCTGCACGACATCGGGAAGATCTCCGTGCCAACAGAAATTCTGAGCAAGCCGGGCAGATTGACGGAGAATGAATGGTCCCTTATTCAGAACCACAGTGAAGCCGGTTTCAGGATGCTTGAGAGAATTGAGTTACCGTGGCCAATATCATGCATCGTACGTCAACATCATGAAAGACTGGACGGCTCAGGATATCCCCAGGGATTGAAAGGAAGAGAGATCCCATTTGAGACCAGAATAGTTTCGGTCGCGGACGTATTTGAAGCGATCGTCTCTCACAGACCCTACAGGCCAGCTCATGAAAGACTTGCCGCAATCACTGAGTTGACGCAGGGAGCAGGCAGGATTTATGACGCAGATGTGGTGGATTGCTGCCTTTCTCTAGTCAACAGAGGCTTTTCCCTTGACTGATTTTTCGGAAGTGAGCGATGAGCTCTGCTTTATTCAACCAGAAGCTCCGGTAAACCTCAATTGAATTCAGATTCAGCCGAAAGAGACATCATACCGATTTCTTCGTTTCTGTGGTTTTTCCAACACTCTTCTTGCGATATTTACGACAGAACTTAACTGAAGCTCAAAACATTTAATGTAGAAGTCATTTCCTGAACCAACCTTTCTTGTGCACCAGAAACAACATGATCGTTGCCACAACTCCCATTATGACCAGAACTACAGGATATGCCCACTTTAGAGTCAGTTCTGGCATGAAATGGAAATTCATTCCGTATAGACTCGCAATAAAAGAGAGAGGGATGAAAATCGTCGATATGATAGTCAATACTTTCATGATTTCGTTCAACCTGTTGCTTGTAGAAGAAAGGTAAAGGCTCATAAGCTCTGACGCGAGGTCTCGACTCAGATCTAGCATATCAATTGACTGCATCACATGGTCGTAGACATCTCGGAAGTAAAGCATAGTCCGACTTCCGAAGTACAGACTTCCATCTCTAGCAATGCGCCCAATTGCTTCTCTAGTAGGCCATAACAACCTTTTCAAGTGAGCCAGTCTGTGCTTGATGAAGTAAAGCTCTTTAAGACTCTCTTTTGCCATCGTTTCCACCAACTGATCTTCAAGGTTTTCGAGTTCATTTCCGAGATTCTGCAACACCGGAAAGTAATTATCGACGATTGTATCGACTATTGCGTAAGCTGTGTAATCGTTGTTCATTTGTCTTATCTGGGCCTTCCTTCGAATCCTATTCCTAACAGGATCAAGAACATCTCCGTATCTTTCTTGGAATGTAAGTACGAAAGTTTCGCCTACGAAGAGACTCACCTGCTCCGAAATCAGATTCACATCTTCCATCCTCAGCATGGGAAGGCATAGAAAGACACAGTTATCATACTCTTCAACTTTGGGGATCTGCGGGACGTTCGTGATATCTTCAAGTGCAAGCGGATGAAGAGAAAAAATGTCACCAAGCTTCCGAATAGTTGACTCATCTCCCAATCCCTGTACATCGATCCAGTGAATCTTCTCTTTCTCTAATACAACGGACTGAAGCCCGGTCAAATCATCAACAACCTCTTCTCTCAATGAATTCGAATCAAATTCGATAAGTCTTATTCTTGGGAAAGGCGATTCTTCATCTATACTTAGAGTTCCCGGAACTGAACCCAATGGGGGTTTCCTCTTACTGAAGAGACCTTTCTGATTCATTGCATACCTCCTTGATGACAGAAACATCCACTCATTGCAAAGGGTTTTTTCCCTTTGATTCTAGCACTGACTGTCTGAATTGATTTCTTACAAGCCGTCTAAGTCTACCAAAAAAGAGACAAGAAAAGAAGTTCCTTTATCTTCTGCTGTAGGAGTATATTTGATGGTTGGCAGAAACCAAGATTCAGTACTTGCCTTTCAAACCAAGTGAGGTGAATAGCTTTGAAAGTCTTGAGTGTCTTTGGTGCAATTCTTGTTCTGACTTTGGCATCAGCTTCCTTTGCCTGTACTACTCTTATTGTGACAAAGGGTGCGAGTGTCGATGGATCTATGATTGTTGCTCATTCAGACGACAACGACCTTGCCGATCAAAGAATCGTCTACGTGCCTGCTAGAGACCATGAACCAGGCTCGTTCAGACCTGTATACTGCACTGCAGTCGCAATTGGGGAGTTTCCTCAGTACAACAGCTTCATCTATCCGCGAATTGTATCTGCAAGAGCATCGGCCTATGATACACCGCAATATCCTCCATCGATTCCTATCGGAATGATTCCCCAAGTATTACATACTTATGCTTACTTTGACGGATCATACGGAATCATGAACGAACATCAGTTGATGTTCGGAGAATGCACTGATGGAGCAAAGATACAGATCGGACCTGAGCCAGGCAGAAGGATATTCTATTCCTCTGAGCTTTCTCGCGTTGCTCTCGAGCGTTGCAAAACTGCACGTGAAGCAGTTGACCTGATTGGTTTCCTCATTGAAGAATATGGCTACTACGGCACAGGAGAGACCCTTCCGGTTGCTGACCCAAACGAAGCTTGGATTATCGAGATGGCTCCTTCGCCTGAGGGCACTGGAGGATTATGGGTAGCAAAGAGAGTTCCCGATGGAGAGGTTTTTGTGGCCGCTAATCAGTTTCGAATAAGGGAAATCGATCCTGAAGATCCCGATATACTCTTTGGGAAAACTCTTCACGATATTGCTGAGAAACACGGCTGGTGGAACCCAGAAGAGGGGCTTCTTGACTGGCTGAGGACTGTTAGTCTAGGCGAGTACAACCATCCCTATTACTCTTTGAGAAGAGTGTGGCGCTTGTTCTCTCTGATTGCTCCCAGCATGAACTTCTCCCCATGGGTTGAGGATGGATTCACAAGAGAGTATCCCTTCTCTGTGAAACCCGACAAGAAGCTTTCTGCAAGAGATGTAATGAACCTTTACAGAGATCACTATGAAGGAACGGAGTTCGACCTCACAAAAGGAATTGCCGCCGGCCCATTTGGTAATCCTGACAGATTCTATGGTCCATATGATGGCCAGGGAGATGTAGGGGATCCCTCCCGTAAACTTGACGGAGCTTGGGAAAGACCCGTATCGGTTACGTATTGCGGTTATACTTTCGTTTGCCAGGGAAGGGACTGGCTTCCCGATCCAATAGGAGGGTTGATGTGGATAGGGCTCGACAAGCCCGCAGACACTTGTTTCATTCCATTCTACGCAGGGGTGAATGCTCTTCCTGATTCTTTGGAAGTGTGCGACACTTCGGAGTTCAGTAGGAACAGTGCGTGGTGGGCATTCAACTTCGTTTCGAACTGGGCTTCTATGAAATACAGTTACATGCACGAGGATATCAGATTAATGCAAGAAAAATATGAGACTCTTTCTCTTTGTCGTCTTCAAGAAGTTGAGGCATATGTTGCCGCTATGACTTCTAACGGTCCGCAAGAGGTTTCAGAGTATTTGACGAAGTTCTGCGCAAGAAACTCCGAAGAGATCATTAGGGCATGGTGGGATTTTTCGGAATACTTGATAGTAAGATACAACGATGGGTTCATAAGCGAAAAAGGGAACATGGCTCAACCTGTTGGGTATCCACAAGAATGGCTGGATCAGACCAATTGGCCTGAAGGGCCAACTTCCTACGACAGGAAATGAAACTTACCACCCCTCCGAACTATTCTGTTCCATCTCTTGGAGGGGTGTATTTCACACCTATGTTCCATGCCTTACCGAGATGCATACCTATGGACCAATATGAATTGTCATATACTGAAAAGACAACCGGACTGATCTTCTTGATATCCGGGAGTCCATCAACCAGACATGACTCGGCGCAGTATGTCTGAACAACTTCACCTACAAAAGTTACATGCATTCCACCGAACTCGAAACTCTCGATAAGTTTGCATTCCATATTGAGTGGTGCTTCACTGATCATCGGAGCTCCCACGGTCTCTCCCATGAAAGTATTGAAAAGCTCCGACTTGTCGGTTGTCTTTCCGGAGTAGATCCCCATATAATCTACCCCTCTAAGCATATCAAGAGAGGGCACATTTACACTAAAGCATCCAGATTCTTCAATATTATTGCAACTCAATCTAGTCTTCGCCAAAGAAATCTGAAGCATCGGCGGCTGAACCTCCACTACCCCACAAAACGCGACAGTCGTATAATTAGGTCTTTCTTCATTCATCGTACCTATAACTACAAGAGGCATTGGGTACAGGTATATTCCCGGTCCAATTCTGTCCTTCAACCACACTCACCGTTCCTTCGTCAGAAGATAACACTGCAAACAACCTATCACCAAATGCGGGAAATCTGCTATCAATCCATTCTACTCGATTGCACCTCCGAAAAGCAAGTAGCCGATATGCATTCAAAAGCCGGCTTTGCATGAGAAGAAAATCGAAATAGAAGAAGACCTTCAGATGATGTGATGAATCTCTTAATGACCGAAACTGTACATAGTTTTGTCAGAATGTATAATTAACTGAGAAGAAAGACAAGGAGGCGATTTTGTGGGAAACATATATGATGATGTTATCTGGGTCGACTTTGATACTCTTGAAACCTTTATGAAAGATGTCTTTGTTGGCGTTGGAGTTCCGGATGAAGATGCCGGAATTTGTGCTAATGTTCTTATTGCATCGGACAAGAGAGGTATCGATTCACACGGCGTAGGTAGATTGAAGCCTATATATGTCGATCGAATCAGGGATGGAGTTCAGAATCCAGTAACAGACTTCGAGATCGTTAGAGAAAGTCCCACTACGGCTGTAGTAGATGGGCACAATGGAATGGGGCATGTGATTGCTTATCGATCCATGAAGCTTGCTATCGAAAAGGCAAAAGCTTATGGAATGGGCATGGTTGCAGCGCGCAATTCAACGCACTACGGGATAGCCGGCTATTATCCAATGATGGCAATCAATGAGGGCATGATTGGAATAACCGGCACAAATGCTCGTCCGTCAATTGCTCCAACCTTCGGGGTAGAAAACATGCTAGGAACCAATCCGCTGACCTTCGGAATACCCACAGACGAAGAGTTTCCTTTCGTCCTTGATTGTGCAACGTCTGTGGCTCAAAGGGGAAAGATAGAGGTCTATGCTCGTGCAGGAAAGGAGATTCCTGAAGGGTGGGTTATTGGTTTCGACGGCAAACCGAGGACGGACACTCAGGAAATCCTTATTGACCTGACAAAGGGAAAGGCAGCCTTAACCCCTCTAGGAGGAATAGGTGAGGAGACAGGAGGATACAAGGGATATGGCTATGCAACTGTCGTTGAGATTTTATCTGCGGCACTGCAAGCGGGCAGTTTCTTGAAGATGTTATCAGGATTTGGACCAGCACAGGAAAAGCAACCCATCCCAATCGGTCACTTCTTCATTGCGATCAACATCGAACCATTCAGTCCAATAGCAGAGTTCAAGAAGACGGCAGGCGATATTCTTAGAGAGCTAAGGGCATCAAGGAAGGCTCCCAATCAAGAACGAATCTATACTGCCGGAGAAAAGGAATACATTGCATGGCAATCGAGAAAAGATAAAGGGGCCCCTTTGAATGCGGTTCTAAGAAAGCAGCTAGTACAGCTTCGTGATGAATTGGGGCTATATGAGTATAAGTTTAGCTGGGAATAATACAATTACCGGGAGGTGAAATGTCCTTTCAGGGACTCATTTCATGAAAATCGGAGTAGTTGGATTTGGTGCGGCATCAATAGGGTTCATAAGCGAGATATTGGGTGAAAACCATGAGATTCATATCCTGGAACGTTCCAAAGACATTTTCGGTTCAAGCATAAGCGGTATCAGGTCCGACGGTAAGATTTTCGTTTCCGATACCATGGGCGGCGACATGGAAATACCTATTTCTGTTCAAAAAGAAGTAGTTGATTACTATTTGGGAAAACTGGACTCAGACGACAGCCTCCAAGTCAAGACCGGTATCTCTTTTGATAGAAAGTCGCGTTTCTTTAATCTCTTCTATGAGAAAGGTTTTGAGCCCGTTAACTCGAAATTCTGGCACATAGGTACGGATAAACTCGGTTCAGTATTGACAAGGATCTTCGATGAGTTTTCGAATAGAAAGAACATCCACTTCCATTTTGACTCCAGAGTCGACGGAATAAATATCGAAGACTCCAAGATAGTTCTTCAAGGAGAGAGATTTGAGGCCGAGTTTGATTACGTGGTTATTGCAGTAGGAAGGAGTGGTCATGCTCTGATAAAAAAGGTTACCGCTCGATATCCTGAGATCGTTGTGTCCAGTAATACTGTGGATATTGGAGTGAGATTCGAGCTGCCTGATCATGTAGTGGAAGAGATCAACAACGAAATGTACGAGTTCAAAGTCAGATTGAAGACCAAAACAGGCTACACTGTAAGAACCTTCTGTAACAACCCCTCGGGAAAGGTTGTGCTAGAGAATTACGACGACTTCGTAACGGTTAACGGTCATTCAAATTCTGATGGAAGCTCCGAAAACACAAACTTCGCCATTCTATGTACAACACGGTTCACGGAACCTTTTCACGATCCGATTGGTTATGGCTCATATATAAGTAGGTTAAGCAACATTCTTGCCGGAGGTAGGAAAGTCATTTCGCAGACTTATGAAGACTTCATCCAAAGCAAGAGAACCAAGAGGCTGGGAAGAGTCAAGCCTACATTGCCCGAAAGAGATTTCATTCTTGGCGACATCAACCTAGTCTTGCCAAGGAGAATTTCCGTTTCCATCACTGAGTTTATTGAGAAACTGAGCGAGGTTATTCCCGGTATCTCTTATCCTGACAATCTGATGTATGCTGTTGAGGTCAAGTTCTACTCAAATAAGATAGACAACGGCAGATACAGCAATTTGAAGTTCATCGGTGACTGCAGCGGACACACTAGATCGATAACCTATGCCACAGGCCACGGGAGACTACTGGGTTCTTCCCTCAAATAAGGAGGTTTTGAGGCGCGGTTTGCTTTTACCACAGTAAGTTACTTCTGAAGACGATCAACTCGACTGTGCTTGCGATTTGTTTCAGCACCAAATTTAGTGTAGTTGAGTCAGAAGCAAAGAATGAGCCTTCTTTCGTTGTACCAAAGATCGCTTCTTTCTCTATCTCTTTTTGCTTTTCGAAAGTGATTGCGACTCTTGAAAGGCTAACCGCTTGACCGAGAAATCGATGCCGGTAAAGCATTTGCAACTATTCCGCAACTGAAAATATACATATTTCCTGAACTACTTGTCTCATCGAAAGGTCTCAAAGTTGAAAAGCCGAGATGAAAGATTGTACTGTTACGTGAAAGACGGCAACGCCAGAGCAAAGCACACCAACACCCTTTTAAGTGCGACTTCTCCTCATAGCACCCGATAATGTATGAAAGATCAACCGGAAGGGTCCGATCAAAGATCGGGCCTTTACTTTAAAAGGGAGGGATAGTTCTTGAAGGTGATAAACTCCATAGTCTTCTTTGGAACAAGTAATCTCGGCTCTGCGAGAACATTCTATAAAGACCTAATCGGTCTGGACTTGTTTAAAGATCAGGGGAAATGCTTGATCTTTTCAACCCCGGGAGGCGGCATGCTCGGGTTCTGCAATCATCTTCATGATCGTTCCAGAAAAGGCGATCCGATAATAACGTTATTGACCGAAAATGTTGATGAATTTCACAGGAAATTGATCAGTGCTGGAGTAGTTTGCACCGACCCGATAGTTAATGAGGAGTTCAATATCTATCACTTCTTCACAAGCGATCCGGACGGCCATCGATTAGAGATTCAGAGATTTCTTGAAGAATAGTCCAAGCTGTTTCTTATCGGTCATGAATGGTAGAATTGTTTGAGAACTCCAGTCAGGGTGATAGATTTGAGAAAAGTTACACTCTTTGTTATTTTGCTTTGTTCTCTCATTGCGGTTGGTATAGACTACTTGCCTGATGGCAAGGCATTCAGTGTTACTTCAGTTGCTGTCAGTTCCGACGGAGAGAAGTTGGTTTCGGGTTATATCGATAATACGGTCAAAGTTTGGAGTCTTCTAGATGGAAGGCTCCTAAACAACCTCTTACTGAACAGCGCTTGGGTTACTTCAGTAGCCGTTTCGCCTGACGGAAAGATGGGAATTGCCGGTTATGATGATGGAATGATCATCGTATGGGATCTCAAGACTGGCAATAAGATCAAAGTCCTTAGCAGTCATACAAGTGCTGTGAATGACTTGATAGTAACAGATGATAGTAAAACACTATATTCATGCAGTTCTGATGCAACGGTGAAAGTTTGGTCGCTTTCTTCTCTCTCTTTCATAAGGACTCTAAGAGGCCACTCTGGACCGGTGCACTCGATAGTCGATTGGCCCGAACAGAATCGTCTTTACTCCGCTTCAGAGGATGGGACCCTAAGAATCTGGGATACTTCAACAGGTCAACAAGTAAAGGTTATCAGAGCCGAGGTTGGATCTCTCACTGCCGTCTCCATGGATCGGGAGAGGACGATTCTAATTCTGGGCTCCGAAGCCGGTCACTTGAAATCCTACGATGTAAAAACGTGGTCTCCACTTAAGACTTCAAGAGCCCACAACGCGCGAGTCACGAAGATACTAGTCGAAGATGCTGTGGTCTACACGGCTTCTTGTGACAGAACGATAAAACTTCTTTCTCTTCCGTCACTCAGCCTGGTAAATATGATTACGGGTCATAACTGGGACGTAACGGAGATTGTTCTGTCGAGTGATGGTTATGCCCTATATTCTTCTTCCACAGACGGGACTATTAAGATATGGGATATCGAAAAAGGCTCAGCAATAGGGACTCTTATAGGCTTTGGAGACGGAGAGTATTTCTCTTACAATGCTCTTGGAAATTGGGTTTCTTCTTCAAAGGCACTTGATCGAGTAAGCACAAATGAAGGAGCAAAACCATCGGAAGTAGCAAAGCAGATCAACTCGCTTCTTCTCCAACTTGACAAATTGCCAAAGATTTACGGCCCTTCGATTCAGAACATCACCATAGAGGAAGCCTTTGTCGGTTTTTCTGTCTCTCAATCCGTGACGCAAGTGACAGTAAATGGAGAGCAAGTCGCAATTGGAGCGGACAGGGAAGTTGTCTTTGAGCCAGATGGCGCCGGTGACTATATTATAAGAGCTTACGATAGTTCGGGGCTCTACGACGAAAGAACTCTTACGGTGCGCTTTGAAGAGATAGTAATGTACGTTGTCAAAGATATCGGAGTTTATCAAAGGGGTGACAGGGTTATCATAGATGATTCAAGAGAGACAGCCTTCCTAGTGAACGGCGAGTGGCTCGACAAGGACTCATTCTCCAGATCTGCTCCGGACGTTGAACCTCCCCTAATAGAAGGTGAAGGAGTGCAGAGAGTCTCGCTAGGGGAAACCAAGTATCTTGAGTTTTCCGTTTCGGATAACGCTACCGTAACTACCGTCGAAATCGTCTCACCAGATCTCACAGTCTCAACACTCGAAGTCAATTCTGCTTCAGAAGAAATAAAGACTGAAGTTCAAGGAACGGGTGTTTATACCGTTTATGCTTTTGACTGTGAAGGGAACAAGAGTGCCGCAACCTTTGCTATTGAAGCAGAACCGAGAAGATTCTGGGTTTCCGAGGATCATGAGAGCCTCAGACAGGGCCAAGAGGTGCAGGCAACTGAAGAAGGCGAGAGTTGCTACTTTGTTACAGGTTACGGATGGCTAGAGAAGATGTACCTCTCTGTGAATCCAGTTTCAACAGGGTATCCTGATATTTATGGCGATCCAGTCCAGTTTGCCGCTTCCGACAATGAAAGAATACTGACTTTCACGGTCAGAGATGACGTAAATGTGAAAGAGGTTGTCGTTTCTGGAAAGGCTTACCCGGTAAACGAAAGAGAAAGGGAAATGTATATTATTGTAAATGGATACGGAGAATACATTGTTACTGTTAATGACGTTGAAGGGAACTCTACTCAAGCGAGTTTCACGCTTATGGCTCCTCCTGAGGATAAGAAAGCTTCGATTACATCCTGGGCTTGGTTAATCCCAATTTTGGCAATAACCATGGGTTTCCTTCTCAAGATTACACACTCCTCAAAGAAGAAGAGACGTAAGGTAAGACTTTGACATGAAAAGGATGCTTTTCATAATTTTGGTAAGCTCTGCTGCCCTGGCAGCCGTTCTTGGTCTCGGGCTGCTGAGACGACAGACACAAGATTTCGAGTTGCTTCAGACTGAAGCAATCAGGATCAAGTTCGGAGAACAGCTTTCGCTTTCACTTACAGATCTCGTGAAAAGTAACGGAAATAGCCTCTCTTTTTCGGTGGTTGGCGGAAACGGTAAAATAGTTGACGATTTGCTTTTGATTGATTCAAGGCAACTCAACCTCCCCAAAGATAATGTTGAAATCGTTGTTCAATCGGATACCTTAACGGCAGTCATTCCGATTGAAGTCTTAATAGAGAACTCGCTTCAACCACCATTACTAAGAATAGATAACAAGAAGCTTCTTGAAGGCGAAACCCTCGAAATCGACTTGAGAGAGGTCACTATTTCAGAGTCCGGCAATGTGAAATACGAGTTGGTGAGTGGAGTAGGTTTCATAAAGGATTACAAATACAGTTACACTGCTACATTTACCGAAGCCCCTTCAGCGCATAGAGTAACCATTAAAGCGATAGATGAGTTGAAACAGTGGCACTGTGAAACCTTCAGCATAATCATTATGGACAAAAATCAATGGCCTCTAGAGCCTTTTTTCCCTTTTCCTGAAGATGGGATCGAAGACTTTTTCAGTGATCTCGTTCTTTCGTGGAAATGTGCTGACCCGGACGGAGACCCTCTGTCGTACGATCTGTTTTTTGGGAGTGCGGAGCTGGAAAAACTGGTCGAGAACATAACGGAGAATCACTATTCGCTACCCCCTCTTGAAGACGGGGTGAGGTATTTCTGGCAGGTTGTCGCAGATGACGGAAAGGGCGGTTCAGTAAAGAGTCCTATCTGGTCATTCTCAACAAAGACAATACCAGGCTTATTGTGGAAAAGGATTATGGGTAGCGAATCAAGGGATATCTTCACAAGGGTGAGGGCATTATCCGATGGAAGTTTGATTCTAGCAGGATCATCGGAAAGTTTCACACTAACTAATGCAACACCCGGCAGCCCTTCAAGAGATGGGTGGATTGTGCGACTAGATGGAAATGGGTACCTTGCCTGGCAGAAGAGATTCGATCTGGGTTGGACTGAGTTCAGTGATGTAATCGCTACTTCTGACGGCGGGTTTCTTGTTTCAGGTAGAGTGCATGGATCATCGGGAATGAAGATCGGAGAATCATCTACTCTAATTGCGATCAAACTTGACAGATTTGCCAATGAGAGTTGGAGGTTCCAGATCCACGGGCCATTATGTGAAGCTGCTTCGGTGATAGAGTCTGAAGATGTATACTTTCTTTTGGGAACTAATTCTTCACTTGATGGTATCAAAAGCGATGTGGTGCTCTTGAAGCTAGATAACTTTGGAAAAGAGGTTTGGCGGAAATCGTTTGGTGGCAGCTCTTTCGATAGGGCAGTAGCTTTTGATCTTGATCCTAATGGTGACATTGTTATTGTTGCAGAGACCACATCAGATGACGGAGACGCAGAGGGAAATTCAGGGAGTAAACTGACGGTTAATGAAATCACTATAGAATTCTCATCAACTCTTGTCCTGAAGGTTTCAAGAGAAGGAAACCTGATTTGGTCACGCGTGCTGGCAGGAGAAACCGAGGTTTCTCCTTCTTCTGTGAAGGTAGACCCTTCTGGCGACATCTTTATCAGTGGCTCTACTAACTCCACTAATGGGACCTTCTCTCACAGGCAGAGTCCAGATTATGATGGTTATGTTGTTAAGGTCTCAACCGAAGGAGAAGTCCTGTGGACAAAAACATTCGGTGGTGACGGCAACGATGTAATAAAGGATTTCTATTTGACACCTTCCGGAGGAGTTCAGGCGGTGGGTTTCTCTGAGTCGAATGTCAGTTCAACTGGTCATGAGAGTTCATCGTTGAGAAAGACCGGGTTAACCCACAGCGATTTCTGGATTCTGCAGCTTGATAACAATGGAAGACTGCTTTGGCAAACCTTCCTGGGCGGAGACATGGAAGATGTGGGTCTTTCGATCGCGAGTTGCGGCGACGGATTTGCTGTAGCGGGTTATTCGGCTTCCAATGATGGCGATGTGGGTTCCAATAGAGGAGAGTTTGATGCGGTTGTTTTCTATCTCCACTGATCAACAATAGAAGCTCCACTTCAGATTTTTCCTCTTTGCGTTAAACGCGGCTGAAAAGCAATTGCTCAAGAGGGAATCCGAGCTTTCTCCATCTACTGGGAACTGACAGACTCCTATCAACACCGAGGGCAATATCTCTGTATCGCCTATGAAAACAGGTCTCTCAAGACTTGAAACAAGTGAAGACACCATAGAAGAAACAGTGTACCTTTCACCGGAATCCATTGCGATTATGAAAACATCCTCCATGATTCTGAAGAGCCTTTCTTCAGATGATTCTTTGGCGAGCCTCCGGCAGAATCTGTGCAAAAACCCATCCGACGTCTTCTTTCCAAACATCGCAGTGATTTCTTTTATCCCAGAGAGGAAGATACAGATCACATGGAATGAGGAGCCTTCTTGTTTCGAAAGAAAAATCCTTTCGGTCAGAAAGGAATGCATGGAGCTCTCGTTTCCAAATCCCGAGAGTGGATCGGAAAAGGCCATATCTTTCAGCGCATTCATAAGACAACTGGATTCGTTGTTATCCCTAATGGAAATCAAGTAAGACAGCTCTTCCGATATACCCAAAGAAGAGATGCTAATCGTCAATGAAAAACCTCCACGTTGGCCTTCATCTTCTAGCGAGAAGTACTCATTGGCTTCATGACCGTCCATAACTGCTCTGAATCTGCTGGTTGCCGGGCCATCCAACAGAGAAAGAAAGCTTTGAAAATCGAATTCATCATTTCTTATGAAACTCATTTCACAGTAGTAAGCGGCAACTAGCCCTTCCCACCTTGTGTTTTTAACGACAATCTTACCCTTGATGGAAAGAATTGCCGAAGGTTCAGGGAATCCGCCAAGCAGACGTTCTGCAATCTTCAAACTCTCATCTGGTTTCCTCTCTTTAGTATTCATAAGCCTCCTTAAGCGCCCAGCTAAAACCAATTTTATCAAATGCAATTCCATGCCAGCATACAGTTGAAGAACTTCTTTTAGAAGTATAGAATTCACTTGTGAAGACGATGATGCATTTCAGATTGGGTGAACTGAGCGATACGGATTTCATTGCTCCGCTCATTTACGACACAGATCCCTCTCACTTCGAAATGGCTTTTGGGAAAAGAGCTATAGATGGGATTGTGTCTCTTGCTTCAATGAATAGCCCGATAAACCACAGCCACATAACACTTTGTGCAATTAATGAGGAACCAGTTGCAATATTTGCTCTTTACTCTCCAGAAACAATGAATGAATTGGTTTCTGAAAAACCTGAGCTTAGGAATTTTCCTTTTGGTCCTTTCGGATTAAGACTATTCAAAGAGTATCGAGTCTTACAGAAAGCTATGAGCATGAGCATCCGTACTTGTCAGAGATATCTGGGTATGATCTCCGTCAAAAGAGAATTCCGAAGTATGGGTTATGGGCGTGTGATTCTTGATTCTCTTGACAAAACAGGGTTTGAGGTTGTCCTTGATGTGTCTCGAAGAAACAGAAAGGCATTGTCTATATACGCTAAATGTGGTTTCAGGCCGGAAACCGAATTGCCTCCTGAATATCCACTAGAGACAAGTGTTCGGCTTAAAAGACCAAGTCTATCGATTCGCTAATCTAGCACGTCATAACCTGTGTAGTGCTAGAGAGAACACTTACAGCAAAAACAGCAACTTTCTAAGGACCTCATAATAGTTCTTTTCTTCGAAGGCTAGAGTTCTGTCATCTCTTCTGCTGACCCCAGGGAAGAAAGAGAGTTTGTGAGCCACTCTATGGTCAATATAAGCTATCTCCACGTTAAATTCTGCCGGCAATTCCAGAGGAACGGCTTCTTGTTTCCTAACTGCATTGTATACACCTTCCTCAATCAGCTTTAGTGCCTTTTCTGGATGAATGGAGTCAACCGAAGAACCGCTTCCTCTGTTGGTCGGGACCGTAATTATACCCTTCACTGATTCTTCAGCAATCTTTGAGACTCCTTCGTCGCCACTTACGAAGACTACAGGTACTTCATAGTAGGAAGCCGACATTGCGTTAATCAAGAATTCACTCATCAACTCACCGTTGATCTTCAGATAGTATATTTCTCCAGACATGGTATGAGAAAGAGGGTTCATACCCATCCCGGAAGGCGAATGATATCCAGTAAACACAGCAGCTCCAAAACCCTCGTTTATGCCCTGCATCATCATCAAAGGATCTCTCGCCCATCCTCTAATAATCCGAACCTCTGAAGGCAGAGCAGAAGGATCGATGTTTCTCGCACTTCCGTGGGCATCTCTCACGACAACTTCCGAGGCTCCTGCCTTCAACGCCCCTTGAACCGCCGCCCTCACTTCAGCCGTCATCTGCTTGCTGAAGTATTCGTAGTCTTTGTGACCCTTTTTTGCTTCATCCCAGTCAACAATTCCAGCTGTTCCTTCAATATCGGCACTTATGTACACTTTCACAGTCGTTCCTCCTCGATTGACTTGTATGATATTTCCTTCAGTTGACCGTCAATGTTATCAAAAGCGCTCTTCGTAACGCAGCCCTCTCAGAGTTTTTTGCTCCTCCATATAGAAGAAACAAAAACAAGAGTCAAAATTTGCCTCAGCGGTTTCAGAGAAGACTTAAAGCAACAAAAATACGTATACCCGAGCCCGATTCACGGTCATCGGTATCAGCGCAAGTGAATAAACGCTCACCTAATCATCACATTCCTAGAGAGGTCATACAAGTCTTCAAGGTCTACTCGTATTAGCAGATCGAAAAAACCTTCTCTGGAACGAAGATTTCGATAGCTTTGCAGATGCCACTCACTTCCTTCGAGTGAGATGATCATAATCACACTCATCAACTGCTTCCTTGGCAAGCTTATCCGCAATCTCGTTGAATGTATTTCCGGTATGCGCCTTTACCTTCTCCCATTCGATTATTATTCTATTCGACATATCGCGGGCAAGTTCTGAATACCTTCTCGTAAGATCGTTTTTCGCTTCCCATTCTCCTGTTAACCAGCTTCTCAATCCTTCATAATCGTAATGAATAGTCGCCTTTTTGTAGCTCCTTTTCAGGCAGTAGGACAATCCTTCTATTACTGCTTCGATCTCCCCCACTACATTCCTCATTTCCGGGTTCTTCTTGGCACACCCCTTCATCTTCTTTTCAATTCGACCTTCAGTAACTACTACCACTCCGTATCCCGCAATGTTATCCTTGAAGCTCCCGTCAACAAAGACATGAGTTCCTTCATAGACTCTGCCATTGTATTCTTCCCAAAGAAACAGCAGTCGCTCCGCTAGTTCTTCCGGAAAACTTGAGGGCATAATCAGACGGATGTTACCTGACCGGTTAGTGTAAAGCTTGAAACCCTTGCCATTCTTCAATTCCACAAAGTACTCTCCAAGAGTACCCATGGAATAGTTCAGTCCCTCATTCTTCAGAAACTCTGCAAATCCAGAAGCAGCAACTCTCAAATTGGCAGTCCACTTCCCAATTCTCATACTCTGTACAGCGCCTCGATAAAATCCAGAAAGAGTAGCGTAGAGTAGCCTCCGATTGCAATAAATGGGCCAAACGGAAGTTGAGCCTTTCTATCAAAGTGCCTTCCTTTTGCTGCAGCTGTAACTGCATAGACTATGAGAGCAGAGAAAGAAGCTATCATAATCGTGTAGAGAGATCCAATGATACCCGTTCCCAACGAAAGTGCAGCAAGTAACTCAACATCTCCGAAGCCAAAACTGTCCTTCCTGACGAGATTTGCAATAAGAAAGAATGCAACCATTGCACCTGTGACAAGAAGAGCGTGCAATATGTTCTCAGGAAACCTTCCTTCTAGTGTTGACCATGCGAAGGCACCGATTCCTACCATGATTACTCCCGAATCAGGAATCATATAATAATCTAGATCAATGAAAGAAGAGACAATCAGCCCCGTGGTCAAAACAGACAAGGCCGTTGCCATCGTAAGAGAGAAAACCAAAGCATTTATCGCATAGAGGGATGCTGTAAGAAGCTCAACAATGGGGTATCTTATAGAAATAGGTTTACCGCAGTACCTACATCTTCCCCCCAATAGAATATAGCTGATCAATGGAATATTGTCTTTCCATGAGAGCTCATGTTTGCAGCCAGGGCAGATACTTCTTCTTGGTCTTACTATAGAGTATTCTTTTGAAGGAATCCTGAATATCAGAGCATTGGAGAAGCTCCCGAATATGAGCCCAAACACGAAGAATGCAGGAACTCTCAGAACTAGATTATTCCACACCGTCTTCTCTCTTCCTCAGTAAGATATTCGTCAAAAAGCTCCTTCTTTCCGTAGTAATACCATACCTGTTCACTTTCAAAGCCCTCAAGAAGGCGCTTTGCTTCAGAACACTTCCCTTTCTTCATGAAAGTAACCACAAGAAGCATCTTAAGTTCCGGCCTGTCGGGGTCATCATTCAGAAACTTCTTCGCAGATTCTTCGACTACGTCGAAATTCGAGTGTTTGAACTGTACCTTTGCCCAAGGCTCCATATCATTTATGTAAACTGGTCTTGCGCTAAGTACTTCTTCTTCCATCTTCTTCCTCATTTCGCTATTGCCCATTTTACCGTAAAGCTCTGCCATTTCTACTTTTGTAAGAATGCTGTCAGGATCTCTTTCAGAAAGGCTCTTGAGAACGTTCAAGGCTTCCTCCATGCGCCCCGCATTTATGTAAGCATCGGTGAGCATGAAATATGTGACGAGGTGATCTGGCGACAAAGCGATTTCCTTCTCCCAGTATGCCGCAGCCTCATTGAACTCCCCTCTGTTATAAAAGGTTTGACCTAGAAAAGAGTACGCTGTAACTAATGAGGGGTCGATCTTCAAGGCTCGCTGCAGCCAGTTGATACCTTCATCTTCGTTTCCAGATTCAAGAAAGACCGTTCCTTTGAGCTCGCAAACGGTTGCTTTGTCCACACTTGCTTCCAAAAGCATATCTAGAAACTGCTGAGCGCTTTCGTAATCGCCTCTATCTGCAATTGCTAGCACCTTGTCCTGAAAACCAGAGAATGTCCCCCTGGGAAATGATTTTATTGTCAAGTCAGTCTCCCTGAGGTATTCCTTGAACTCCTCAACCTCGATTGGCGCGTAATTCTCAGGTGTGATTATATCATCGAACAAGTTGGCTAGATTCTTTATGCAAATGAGATCTCCTTCTATCTTGCTACCCTTCAAATCATCAATTGCAAGATAAATGTCTCCGTCGTATATTTGATCAAGAATAGCAATTGAAAAAGGCAATGTCTCGGTTATTGCAAAAGTATTTTCCCCATACTTGAGGCGAATAATCTCCATGTGGCACCTCTTCTCTGAGTCTTTTGTAGAAAATATACCACGTTTGATCACTATAAGAGTGACTTTCCGAACATCAAGCATATCTTGGTTGAAGTGAAAAGTAATGAGATAATACTTGTGAATGTCTTAATAGAACTTAAGGAGGCACAATATGGGAAATGAAGAGTTGGCTATATTGAAGTATGCTTTGGCCCGAGAGAGAGAGGGTGCAAAGTTCTATAGAGAAAGAGCCAGGGAAATTCACGTTCCGGAAGTTAGGGAATTGTTCGCTGAACTGGCGGAAATGGAAATGGATCACGTATCTTTCATCGCCGCAATGTTCGAAGGAGTCTCTAGAGGAGATGAAATCTCTTTCACAGAAATCGAAGATAGGGACACATTCTCTTCGAGGGAGGCTCTTGAGCTGAAAGGCATTTCTGTTGACTCCCTAGCTGGAGACTTATCCGCGCTTAGAATAGCTTATCTTATAGAGAAAGACTTCGAAGACTTCTATAATCAAAAATCAGAGGAATCTTCGAAAGCCGAAATCAAGAGATTATTCAGTACGCTCTCAAAATGGGAACAAAATCACAAGCAGGCTCTTCTCAGTCTCTATGAGTCTCTTATGAAGGAATACTGGAACACCCAAGGATTTGAGCCTCTGTACTAGTTTTTTCTCTTCTTCCCGTTGTGTTCCTTCGTTCTGGACTTGTTTGATGATACGGTTTTCTTTTTGTTGTTTCTTGATTCCTTCTCTTTTGCTATGCTGAAATCTATCTCCATTGTAGTCTTGTCTGCCCTTACAACTTGAACTCTCAACTGATCGCCGATTCTGAAAATCCTCTTACTCTTCCTTCCAACTAGAATGTTCTGGTTTTCTATGAAATCGTAATAATCATCTAGAGTTGAAATATGGATTAGACCTGATATCATCTTCTCCGTAAGCTCTACGAAAATCCCAAACTTCGTGACACCTGTTATAACGCCGTCAAAGGTGTCACCGATTCTGTTAGCGATATACTCGACCTTTTTCATGTCTAGCAAATCCCATTCAGCTTCATTCGCAACTCTCTCTCTCTTAGAAGCCCAAGAAGCAATTTTGGGAAGAACTTCTTCAAGATCCTTTGATTCCTCAATGAGGTCTCTCCCGGAGTTATTCACCAGTTTCTTCAGGAGCCTGTGCACAATTAAATCTGGATATCTTCTTATAGGCGAAGTGAAGTGAGTGTATGCTTCTGAGGCCAGCCCAAAATGCCCGATATTCCTACTGGAATATACCGCTCGCTTCATACCTCTTACAAGAACTCTCTCTATCGAAGTGTGGAGAGGATGATCCTTTGTCTTCTCAAGTATCTGTTGAAGAGCTTTAGGATGAACATTTCTAGGGATTTTTACCTTCATGCCAAGAGCTTCGAGATAGTTCTTCAATTGCATCATCGACTCAGGATCAGGCTCTTCATGAATCCTGTAAACAAATGGTAATCCTCTACTGTTGAAAATCTCGGCCACTGTCTCGTTGGCCAGTATCATAAACTCTTCAATAATCCACTCAGAAATCCCGCGGGTCTGAGGCAGGATATCTGCTACTCTGCCTTCTTCATCAAAAATGATCTTGACTTCTCTCGAAGAAATGTCCATGACCGAGCCCCGCTTCTTTCTGAGATCTCTGATTTTCTGAGCCAACTCATGTGATAATCTCAAAGACTCGGCAACAGGCCTAAGCTTTTCCATCGTTTCGGCAGAGGCTTCTCCATTAAGAAATCCATTTACCTCCGAGTAAGTAAGTCTTCTCCTTGAATTGATCACGGAATTCTTAATCTCGGAGGCAATCACCCGTCCTCTCTGATCTATTTCAATCAAAAGAGAAAGAGTCAACCTGTCTTCTTCTGGTCTCAGCGAACAAATATCGTTTGACAACTCAAATGGGAGCATCGGAATAACCGTATCAAGCAAATACACAGACGTTCCTCTTGAATAGGCTTCGGAATCGATCTGCGTCCCTTCGCGAACATAGTATGAGACATCGGCTATGTGAATTCCTAACATATAATTCCCTTCGGAATTCCTTCTAAGAGAAATCGCGTCGTCGAAGTCCATCGCATCATCGCCATCGATTGTGAATACCAGTTCACTCCGGAGATCCTCTCTTTCTTTTATCTCTCTCGAGCTAATCTTCCTTGACATCTTAGCGGCCTGAGTCTTAACTTCTTCGGGAAAATATCCGGGCTCCGGCAGACCCTGCTTGTATATGACCGTTAAGAGGTCTACCTCTGGACTTAGCGCATCTCCGAGAACTCGCTCTACTACTCCTTCGGGATTTCTCCCCGGTGACGGATATTTGGTAATCCTCACAAGAACTTTGTCGTCTGGTTTTGCTCCGTTGAATCCTTCTGGTGGAATGTAGAAGTCGTTCTTTATTCGGATGTCATCGGCTACTACGAAGGCCATTATTCCCCTTGTCTTGAAGGTACCTACTACCTTTTCCTTATTCCGTTTTATGACTTTGACTATCCTTCCTTTTCTTATCTCTCTGAATCTGCCGGTTATCTCTACGAAGACAGTGTCTCCATGAATTGAGAAGCCGGTATCCTCCGACGGTATGAAGATATCTTCTCCGTCTTCAATAGTTATAAAGGCTCCCATGTTCCTTCTAGCAAACTCTACTGTCCCTACCACCGTTTTCTCACCAGGAGAGATGTATCTTCCCTTGGAATCCTTAACGATTACCGATGAATCAACCAATTGCTGAAGATATTTCTTGAGCAATGCCCTGCTTTCATTATCGCTTAGCTCTAGCTTGGCAGCAAGACCTCTCAACGTAGTTGGTGAGTATTCCGGAGATGTCACATGTTCTCTCAATGTTTTCAAACTTAGCTTCATAAGCCTCTTCCCTCTCTGTCGTCAGACAAGATTGCGTCACTTCATGTTATAATTATACAGTCTATGCGTCAGCATTATTAGAACTTACAGGAGGTTAGTAATGCGAATTGGGATACTGACTGGCGGCGGGGACTGCCCAGGGTTGAATGCGGTTATTAGAGGAATTGTCAAATCTGCTCCAGAAAGCGTAGAAATAATCGGCTTGATGCACGGTTGGAAAGGGCTGGTCAATGGAGAAAGCATGAAGCTTACCGATAACGATGTTGAAGGAATTCACATCCTTGGCGGTACTATTCTCGGAACATCCAGGACAAACCCCTTTAAGTCGGAAGATATGAGAACCAAGATGGAGGAAAACATTAAGAAGTTGGGACTGGACGTAATTATCGGCATCGGTGGAGACGATACGTTAAGTGTCGCCGCAAAGCTTTCCTCTATGGGATACAAAACGATTGGGGTTCCAAAAACAATTGACAACGACGTTGCAAATACAGATTATACTTTCGGGTATCAGACGGCTGTTAATGTTGGAGCAGATGCTATTGACAGGCTGCATTCAACCGCGAAGTCTCACGGAAGGATAATCATCGTGGAGCTAATGGGGCGCGAAGCAGGATGGGTTACTCTAGAAGCAGGAATGGCTGCTGGGGCTCATCTTATACTTATTCCCGAATACCCGATGACAATAGATGAAATCCTTGACTATGTGAAGAACAGGATGGATCGCTATGGTTATATGATTGTTGCTGTTGCCGAAGGGTTCAAACCAACAGAACTTGAGAACGTTGTGGGCGATGAAAGTAAGATCGATGCTTTCGGGCATATCAAACTGGGAGGAATCGCCCATTATATGGCAAACATCATTTCTGAGAGGACCGGTTACGACACAAGATCAGTAGTTCTTGGACATCTTCTGAGAGGAGGTACTCCAACTGCTTTCGACCGAATTCTCGGAACTAGATATGGAGTACATGCAATGGAGCTTGTTATGAAAGGTGATTTTGGAAGAATGGTTGCACTTAGGGGCAATGACATTATCTCTATACCTCTTGAGTATGGAATAGCCACGAAGAAGCTTGTGCCTTTTGAATACTACAAGTTGTCTCAGATCTTCTTCGACTGAGGGACAGTGTTGCCAAATTCCGAGCCTGTAAGAGTTGCAAAATATGCGCTGGAGGAATATTTGCAGCAGCGTTCAGTAATTCCTGTGCCCGAATGGGTTTCTGAGGAATTGACTGCCAGAAGGGCCGGATGTTTCGTATCAATCCATACTCGTGACGGCTCGCTTAGAGGGTGCATAGGAACGATATATCCCACCGAAGAAAACGTGGCTCTTGAGATAATAAACAATGCGATTTCAGCATCGACTAGAGATCCTCGGTTCTCACCAATTAGCGTGGGCGAATTGCCTTGTCTGGATATAACGGTGGACATTCTGGGACTACCTGAAGAGACAACTGTCGCAGAACTGAATCCAAAGATGTTTGGGGTTATTGTCACCCTTGGAAACAGAAAGGGTGTCCTTCTACCCGATCTGGAAGGCGTCGAAACTGTTCAGCAACAGTTGAGAATAGCATTACGTAAAGCAGGCATCAGGGAATCCGAGGACTACAGGATATTCAGGTTCGCGGTTGAAAGGTATTACTGACAACGATAAGAGGTGGTTGTTTTGAAATCGGCCGTGTATTTTGACGAATATGGTGAAGAAGACGCTCTTCAGTGCCTACTCTGTCCTATGCGTTGTGTGATTAAGCCAAATCAGGTTGGCTTCTGTGGTGTAAGGAAGAACGTTGACGGAATGTTGTATTCGCTGAATTACGGTCAGCTTACTTCGATAGCAATAGATCCAATCGAGAAGAAACCTCTGTACCATTTCTATCCGGGAGAGACAATACTGTCGGTAGGTTCGTGGGGGTGCAATCTTAAGTGCAATTTCTGTCAGAACTGGGAAATCTCCAAAGAGAGACCGAAAACAGTGAAGCGTGTGATGCCTCAGCAGCTGATTCAGATAGCCCTTGAAAGGGAGTCTAGGGGCATCGCATTCACGTATAATGAACCAATAGTCTCTTTCGAGTTCATTCTTGACACCTCGAGAGCGGCGGCAAAGGAAGGAATTTACAGTGTGCTTGTTACAAACGGTGTGATTGAAGAGGAGCCAATGGATCTCCTTTCACAGTCGGTTAGAGCAATGAATATCGATTTAAAGGGTTGGAACGATGACTTCTACATCAATGAAATTGGCACAGAGAAGAGAAATGTTCTAAGATCAATAGAGACGGCAAAAAAGGTAGGAACGCATTTGGAATTGACAACATTAATAATTCCTGGTAAGAATGATTCCACTGAAGAAATGAGAGAAGAGGCAAAATGGATTTCAGAGCTTTCGAAAGACATTCCCCTTCACATAAACAGATATTATCCTAACTACAGGAGTGAGATCCCGCCCACTTCTCCAGAGTCGCTGGTAAGGCTTGCAGATGTTGCAAAAGAATACTTGAGATATGTCTATGTTGGGAACATTAGTCTTCCCGGTCTCTCCGATACGTCATGCCCTCACTGTGGAAATCTTCTGATTGAGAGGAAGGGAATGCGAAGTTCAGTAATCGGCATAGATGAAAAAGGAAGGTGCAATAAGTGCCAGGAAGAGATTCCAGTAGTCTCCTGAGAAGCCGTACTGTAGCCTATGCGTTGCTTTTTATCTCTGCGATGGTTCTGCTGATTTTCGTTTTCTTTCGACAGAAACCTGTTGAGTACTACGACAGAACCGAATACCTTCTTGGGACTTATGTTACCATAAGAGTTTCATCCTCGAAAATGTCTCCTGTTGCTCTGGCAGAAGCCGCCTTAAGCGAGATCAAGCGAATTGACGAAAAATTCGGTAGCCGAACCAATGGCATAATTGCCGAGCTAAACAGAAGTGGAGAGCTTCATGACATCGACAAAGAAACAAGTTTCCTTATTAAGTCCGCTCTTGAGATCTCGAGAAACACATCCGGTGCATTCGATCCTACACTTTATTCGCTAACCAGACTGTGGGGTTTTGACGATGAGTCTTCGTTGAGAAGAATTCCTTCAGAAGATGAAATCGAAGCCGCTCTACGTTCCACCGGATTCTCCAGGATCACGTTCGATGAGAAGACAGGATATGTCTCGCTGTCGGACGGTGCAATGATGGATCTTGGAGCGATTGCAAAGGGATACGCAGTAGATATGGCTATTGCGAAGATCAAAGCGCTCGACGAGGGAGCGACTGGCTTCATTGATGCTGGCGGAGACATTGGGGTAATCGGTCCGAAGTACGGAAGCAGGCCGTGGATAATCGGTGTGAGAGATCCGAGAGGGGAGAGTGTCCAAGACGTTATCGAGTATATCTATCTATATGATGGTGCAGTTGCTACTTCTGGGGACTATGAAAGATTTTTTGTGGAAGACAACGTACGTTACCACCACATTCTCGATCCAGAGACTGGATACCCATCCCGCAACGGAGTTATTAGCGCAACCGTTATTGGCAGAAGCGCCATGCTTGCAGATGCATATGCAACTGCCGCCTTTGTGATTGGTATGGAGCCGGGAGTAACATTCTTGCCGAGATTTGGAGCACTCGTTCTTCTCGTAATGGAAGATATGAGTACTTTTAAGTCACCGGGTTTTGAAGTTTATCAGGAGCGATGAAGTTATTCACAAAATACGACTTCGCGCTTGTTGTGTCACTGTTAGCAGTGATTGTGATTCTTTTGTTCCCAAGGGGAACCTCCTCTCATGTAGCTGAGATCTATTTTGATGGGAATCTGATAAGAACCATGAACCTTAAGGAAGACCAACAAGTTTATCTTGATGTTGGAATGCTAGTCAAAGTGGAAGGCGGAAGGATCTCAGTTGTAGATTCCGATTGCCCAGAAAAACTATGTGTTTCACAGGGTGCGATAGACAAGCCGAATATACCGATTGTATGCGTTCCAAACAAGATAATCATAAGAATTCCTTCAGGCATAAGCGACATCGATGTGATAACGCAGTGAGGCTTTTTTTCAAAATATCTAGGTGAAATCCCTTGTGCAACCGGCAAATTTGTCCGCAGAAAAATTTCGGCGCGGGTTTGTCACCTGTCACGAAGATGGAGTAGTAATGGAGGCAAGAAGAGTAACCACACTATCGATGTTAATAGCGATAGGTTCTGTACTTTATCTTCTAGAAACCCTCATACCTTTTCCTTTGCCAGTTCCAGGCGGAAGATGGGGCTTCTCAAATCTTGTCTTGTTATTAGCTCTATCAGGAATGCCATTCAAAGACGTTATCGCCATTTCTATTGGGAAAACCTTCATAGGCAGCCTCTTAACAGGAAGACTAGCAACACCTGGATTCTTGATGGGGATTTCGGGAGCTTCTACATCGGCCTCAGTTATGTGGCTACTTAGCAAAACAGAGAAATTCGGCTTGATAGGAATCAGCCTTGTCGGTGCTTCTGTCAATAATTTCACTCAATTGCTGGTTGCTTCAACGATAGTTGTGAAAAGCTTTGAGATCGTTTTTCTTTACCCTTACATGTTGCTTCTTGGATCGATATCGGCAGTAATCAATGCTTATATTGCATTTGAAGTCATTCGAAGGATTGGTGATACTCTTTGGCAAGACTGATATTAGGTTCATCTTCTCCCAGAAGAAAAGAGCTCTTTCGGCTACTAAGAATCCCCTTTGAGATCGTCCCTCCCGAAGGAGTTGAAGAGAATCTCTCTGAGAGATACTCCGAAGCTGAGCTTTCGGAGCTATCTCACAGAAAGGCCCAAAACGTCTATCTCAGACGTCCCGATTCAATAGTTGTGGGAGCAGATACAGTAGTTGTGCTAGATGGATTTGTGCTTGGAAAACCAAGTTCTGTTGATGAGGCGTTCAGGATGCTTTCGTCCCTTACAGGAAAAACTCACTCAGTATACACATCACTGTCAGTAGTTTCCGAGAAGATCGCCTTCGAGTTTATTGAAGAGACCGAAGTCACTTTCAGAGAAGTACCTGAGAGAGTTTTGCGAGAGTATGCGGAAAGCGGCATCTCTCTGGACAAAGCCGGCGCATACGGAATACAGGATTACGGCGCACTCTTCGTGAAATGCATCTCAGGAGACTTTTACAATGTGATGGGATTACCAGTTGGAAGGCTATGGCAGGAGCTTCATTCGCGGGGGGTAGAATAAAATGGACACCCAATTGATGCCAAGGGAGAAACTGATAGAATACGGTGCCGGCTCTCTCACCAATAGTGAACTAATAGCAATTCTGCTGAGAACAGGAAGCAAAGGCAAAGGTGTAATTCAGATGAGTGAAGAGCTTCTCAACTACTATGGTTCGTTGACTGCGCTTCTTTCTGCTGAGGTATCTGAACTCATGAATATCAAAGGCCTCGGCACAGCAAAAGCCGTGTGTCTGAAAGCCTCTCTTGAACTAGGGCAGAGAATCTTCAGAGAAATGTCGGAAAATACAAGGGTACGTCTTGACGAACCGGAGGGTGTCTACTGTCTTTGCCATGATATGGCCTTCATGGATAGGGAGACAGTAAGAGTGATTTCTTTAGATACCAAACTGAACTACAGAGGTCTCAACACTGTGAGCATAGGAATTCTGGATTCTTCCCTTCTTCATCCCAGAGAGGTCTACAAACCCGCCATCAGCAGAACTGCCGCAGCAATAATCCTCGTCCATAATCACCCCTCCGGTGATCCATCTCCCAGCAAAGAGGACGAAGGCATTACCTCTAGGATTAGAAACGCTGGAGAAACTCTCGGAATTAAGATGCTGGATCACGTTATAATAGGAAGCGGCAGATACTATAGTTTTGCAGCAGGAAAGGTCTTCACAGCGGAGGTGGCGCATAATGATTTCGAGAGAAGAGGCAATGCTTCTTATAAGAAACAACATACATTCAAAGAATCTAATTAAGCACGTACTTGCTACTGAGGCGGTAATGAAAGCTCTGGCTGAAAAGCTGGAACAGGATAGAGATGTTTGGGCTATGGCAGGGCTTCTCCATGATCTTGACTACGAATTCACAAAGGATAATTTCAATGAACACGGTAACAAGTCCGTGCAGATGCTTGAAGGAAAGGATCTTCCCAACGAAGTGAAAGATGCTATTCTAGCGCACTGTGATAAGAAGGAGAGGGAGTCACTTATTGAGAAAGCCATTTATGCAGCCGACCCTGTGACAGGGTTCATAGTAGCTGCCGTCCTTATCAGAAAAGGAACCCAACTTGTCGATATTGATGTCGAATTCCTCTTGAACAGATTCAAGGAGAAGTCGTTTGCTAAGGGCGCAAGCAGGGAGCAAATGGCAAGTTGTTCAGAATTTGGAATTTCCCTTCCGGAGTTTCTCTCTCTTTCCTTAAGAGCTATGCAGGGAATTTCAAATGATTTGGAGCTTTGAGATTTCAAAAAGAGTGAGAGAAGGAAAGGTGATGCGATGATTAAAGAATCAGTTAGGAACGAAATCAGGAGATACAAGGAAGAATACTCCCCTGTTGTTAGAGAACTGCCCGATAAACTAAATGTCTCGAGATTCATCGACCATACTCTTCTGAAGGCCGACGCAACACCAGAAATGGTAAGAAAGCTTTGTGAAGAAGCTATGCGTTATGAGTTCTGGAGTGTCTGTGTGAATAGCGGATACATTCCTTTGGCAACTAAGTTGCTCGCAGAAAGTGATGTAAAAAAGACGGTTGTTGTGGGATTTCCTTTGGGACAGATGTCAAGTGAAGCAAAAGTTTTCGAAGCTTCATGGGCCTCTGACAATGGGGCAGACGAGTTTGACATGGTGATCAACGTGGGCCTTCTGAAGGCTGGAGAGTACGAAACCGTTTTTGATGACATAGTTAAAGTGGTAGAATCGGCTCATGGAAAACCTGTTAAGGTGATTTTGGAAACTTGTTTGTTGACCGTAGAAGAGAAGATCGCTGGCTGCGTTATTTCGAGAGAGGCAGGTTCCGCTTTCGTGAAGACTTCTACCGGTTTCTCCTCAGGTGGAGCAACTATAGAAGATGTTTCGCTTATGAAATTTGTGGTCGGTGACAAATGCAGAGTAAAGGCCTCCGGAGGTGTCAAGTCAAGAGAAGATGCTCTCAAAATGATAGTCGCCGGCGCAAACAGGATAGGTACAAGTTCTGGTATAAAGATAGTGACTGGAGAATCAAATGATAATTGGGGGGGTTATTAAAATGGATTTCTGCACACTACCAGTTAAAGACTTCTTGAAGAAAGTTGCTGAGAAATCTGCAACTCCAGGAGGCGGAGCAGTAGGTGCGGTCGTAGCTGCTCTCGCAGCGTCATTAGGGTCTATGGTTGCGAACTTGACCATTGGCAAGAAGGGATACGAAGATGTTGAAGGTCATATGGAGTCCGCTTTAGAAGTCTTTGAGTCAGAAAGCAACTACCTATGTGATCTTATGAACCGCGATATCCAGGCGTTCGACCAGGTGATGTCAGCCTATAAGATGTCAAAGGCCACAGATGATGAAAAGAATAGCAGGGAGATGAAGGTTCAGCAGGCTTTGAAAACAGCAATAGAAGTGCCTTTTGATCTCGCCAGACGCTGCAAGAATATCATTTTCAACGTCGAACGACTTGCCAAGTGGGGGAACTCAAATGTGCTTTCGGACGCAGAAAGTGCCGCTCACCTTCTTCATGCGGTTTACAAAATAGCTAAAGCCAACGTAATGATAAACATGAAATCTCTTAAAGACCCTGATTATGGCTCGTGGGTAAATGAAGAAATGAAGCAGTTGGAAAAACAGATAAACGCTTCCTACGAGAAAATCATCGAGATAATCGGGAAGCGAAATGGTTGAGCTGAGCATCAGAGCATCTAGCACCGAATCAAAGGCAAGAACCGGCATTATTAGTACTCCTCACGGAGAGTTTGATACGCCAGTGTTTATGCCGGTTGGGACCAATGGAACAGTTAAGGGAATATGGCAAGACCAGCTCCATGAACTCGAAGCAAGAATAATACTTGGCAACGCTTTTCATTTGTTCTTGCGCCCGGGGCTCGATATTCTACGAGATTTCGGTGGACTTCACAAGTTCATGTCTTGGGGTCATTCAATCCTAACGGATAGCGGGGGGTTCCAGGTTTTCTCGCTAAAAGACAAAAAGGTGAGCGATGAAGGAGTTAAGTTTCGCTCACCGCTTGATGGGAGGAGTCTTTTCGTTACTCCAGAGCTTTCGATGGAGATACAAGAAGCTGTTGGATCAGACATTGCAATGGCTTTTGATGAGTGTACTGAACCAAGTGCAACAAAGGAATACGTAAGGAATTCCGTGAATAGAACAACGGCTTGGGCAAAGAGATTTTTGATCGCACATAGAAGGAACAGTAAGCAGTCCTTTTTCGGTGTAGTTCAGGGAGGGTTCTTCAACGACTTAAGAGAAGAAAGCGCTTCTCAAATAACCGCCATGGATTTTGACGGGTTTGCACTAGGCGGGTTGAGCGTCGGAGAGGATTTTGAGACTACCGAGAGGGTGCTTTCAAGCTCTGTCGAGTTTCTACCGGAGGATCGGCCTAGATATCTAATGGGAGTCGGGACACCCGAACTGATAATGGTTGCTGTCGAAAACGGCGTTGACATGTTCGACAGTGTTCTCCCCACAAGGCTAGGAAGGCACGGGGCAGCTCTTACATCGCGGGGAAGAGTTAACCTGAAATCGGCGAGAAACAAGTTGGACAGATCTCCTGTTGATCCATTTTGTCAATGCAAAGTCTGTTCAACATACAGTAAAGCGTACATTCATCACCTTTTTACGAGGGATGAGATACTTGGAAAGACTCTGTTGAGTTACCATAACATCAGCTTTCTTATGCAGTTCGTGAAGAAGATCCGAGAGGCTATACTTGAAGATAGACTGGCTGAATTCAAAAACTACTGCCTAGAAACCGGCCTTATTCAAGCAGTTAATCCAAAGACTTCTGAAGAACGTATGGGGTGATAAGATGAAGAAGCTCTTGATTTTAGTGGTCGTATCTCTTGGTGTGGTTACTGCGGCATTGAATCCATTCTCGCTTCAAACAGGAGGAAATGGCATACTGGCAAAAGGGTATAGTTCGGGATTTGGAAGTCCATCAGATCTCTATGGAGTACTCAATTCAGCATTTTCATCGAGCTTTGTTGAACTCACCACAACCGCTTCCCCTTCATCAAATGAGCGTGGACTATACGTTCAGTTATTTGAGGACTCCGATGACGGAATGGCTGGAATGCTTCAGTACTATATGGATATTGGCAAAACGTCAAGTATTAGGTCTCTCAGCTACATGATATCTGGCGAACTTGGGCCCCTAACTGCCTATGGCGTAGATCTACAAATAAACATGTCCACCGCAACAACAACAAACTACGGTGTCGCAATCAAGGGTGGTATTACTGGAAAGGCTTACGAGATCCTGGACTACGTAGTAGCCTTCAGTAGTTCTATTTGGAATAGCGGTTCATCCGCAAATTCGATCGATCTTCTGGCAGGAATACGATTTGTTCCTGACCCTTTCATGATAGGACTTGAATTGGGAACAAGAGAGGGATTGGAAATCAAGTATTTTGGCCTTTCGACACAGTATACATACAACAGTCTTTTTTCGGCTCGAGCAGGAGTCTCGATGAACGCGGATCTTCTCGGAAACATGGATTTTCTTGTCGGAGGAGGAATCGAGGTTAGGGTTGGAGACATGCTTATTACATCCGGAATTGGTACTAACCTCACTAATAAGATCGAATCTATTAGTTTCGAGAGAACCTGGAGTGTGGGGCTTCTTGGCCGGTGGTGATTCTTTATTTACTAATCCTTAGTACCTAGCGTTTTCCGAGGTGATAGAATCCATTTACCCGTATAATCCCGCGAATCGGCGCGGGAGTTTCTACAGAAGGCCATAACCTTCTTTCTACGGCGTGCATTAATACTACCCCGCCTGGGGGTTTTTTCTTTCGGAGGCAAAATGGACAGGATTATTGTTCTTGACTACGGATCTCAATACACGCTCCTTCTCGCTCGACGAATACGAGAAATCGGTGTTCTTTGCACCGTAACAACTCCGGACTGCTTCACATTCGACAACAGCATAAGAGGCGTTGTTCTTTCTGGCGGCCCGCAAAGCGTCTATGAAGAAGGCTCTGCTGATGTCCCTGAACAACTACATGAACTCTCCGTGCCTATCCTCGGAATATGCTACGGAATGCACCTGCTGGCAAAACGAATGGGAGGGTTTGTCTCACGCGGAATTCGTGGCGAGTATGGCCTCACTGCGATATCTGTCGACACTAATCATCTTCGTGGAATCCCTAGTGAGATAGAAGTTTGGATGAGTCATGGAGACGAAGTAACCAGTCTACCTGAGAGTTGTTCAGTCATTGCCCGAAGCAGAAATGGAACGATTGCCGGATTCACGAACGGTAGAGACTTGGCCTTTCAATTTCATCCAGAGGTTCATCAAACTCAATATGGAAAGGAGTTGATAGAAAAGTTTGTACTTGGCATATGCGGAGCTTCTCGGGATTGGAAGATCTCTGATTTCGCGAATGAGAAGATTGGAGAGATCCGAAGAACCGTTGAAGGGAAAAAGGTTGTTGGCGGGCTTTCTGGAGGGGTTGATTCGACTGTAGCTGCAGCATTGACAACCAGAGCAATAGGCGACGACTTCATCGGAATCTTCGTAAATCATGGCTTGATGAGAAAGAACGAGGAACTTGAAGTCCCAGGAACTCTGAAGAGTCTCGGTATGAACGTTATAACTGTTGATGCGTCCCAAGAGTTTTTCTTTGCACTAAAAGGGATTGTTGATCCCGAGGACAAGAGGAGAGCGATAGGAGAGACATTCGTCAAGGTCTTCGAAAGAGAAGCAAATAAACTGAGTGCAGACTTTCTTCTGCAGGGAACGATCTACTCTGATGTCATTGAATCCGGCGCATCCTCCAGAAGTGCGGAGAAGATCAAGAGTCACCACAATGTTGGTGGTCTGCCTGAGAATATGAAACTGACGCTCCTCGAGCCAATAAGAGAACTCTTCAAAGATGAAGTAAGGAATCTTGGTAGATCTCTCGGCATAGATGAAACCCTGATTAACAGACAACCCTTTCCTGGACCCGGCCTAGGGGTGAGGATAATCGGCGAAGTAACAGCCGAAAGGGCAAGAATATTAAAGGAAGTTGACTCTATCTTTCTCGAAGTGCTTGAAGAATCGGGCGAAATAGAAAGGATCTGGCAGTCCTTTGCGGTGCTGCTCTCAATTTCAAGCGTCGGGGTTAAAGGTGACAAGAGATCATATGGTTCCGTAGTTGCACTTAGAGCCGTAGATAGCCATGAAGGCATGACTGCTTCCTGGCATGCGCTTCCTCATAACCTTCTTAGAGAAGTCTCTTCAAGGATTACGTCTCGGGTGAAGGAAGTCGGAAGGGTCGTTTTCGACATAACTGACAAACCTCCTGCAACCATCGAATGGGAGTGAGAAGAAGACGGTAACCCAGCCGGACAGCTATTCAGAAAACCAGTGGTGCTCAAAGCACCCTCATTGAGGTAGGTTTGCTTTCCAGTTTTTCTTACGAGAAAGCGCTTTCTGCTCTTTCAATGACCGAATAGATATCCGGGAACAGAAAGATAAGATCGTATAAAAAAGAAGACGCCTTCAGGCGTCTTCCTGGAGCGGAAGACGGGGTTCGAACCCGCGACCCCCTGCTTGGCAAGCAGGTGCTCTACCACTGAGCTACATCCGCATGAAGAGAATCATTCTCTGGTGCGAGAGGAGGGACTTGAACCCTCACAGGTCTCCCCACTGGATCCTAAGTCCAGCGCGTCTGCCAATTTCGCCACTCTCGCTGGTGACTCGCGCGGGATTCGAACCCGCGACCCCCTGATTAAAAGTCAGGTGCTCTACCTGCTGAGCTAGCGAGTCGCTCCCACTTACAGTCTCCAGCCTGCGCTGGCAGAAAGATTATATCATCACATCATCTGCCTATCAAGTGGAGAGAATTATTAAGATAATGTGAAACAGCAAGGATTGGCCAGAACCAATGCTAGTACAAAGAGTCCAAATGAGATGTTACTATCTAGCTAGGAGGTATAGAATGCTGTTACTTGCTGACGTGGGAAACACGACGACCGTTT
Source organism: Mesotoga sp. Brook.08.105.5.1 (assembly GCF_002752635.1). Lineage (NCBI taxonomy): Bacteria > Thermotogati > Thermotogota > Thermotogae > Kosmotogales > Kosmotogaceae > Mesotoga > Mesotoga sp. Brook.08.105.5.1. The sequence goes on along the minus strand of NZ_AYTW01000005.1, from coordinate 64,715 downwards.
TTGGTCTCGACAGTGGGAGCAAAATAGAGGCTGTATGGAGGCTTCCTTCTTTGAGGCTCGAGACGGAAGATGAACTATTCGTCATTCTTGAAGGACTCTTGAGGTACGAACAAGCTTCACTTTCGAGTATAAAAGGGCTTTGTGTGGCAAGCGTTGTTCCAAGACTAAACTCAACAATTGATTACTTCGCCAGAAAATATCTGTTGGAACCGGCCATGTTTGTCAAGGCCGATAGGTTTGTTTCTGTCGATCTGGAAACAGACAACCCTTCGGAAATTGGTGCCGATAGACTGGCAAACGTAATGGGCGCGAAGGAATGTTACGGAGCCAACGTAATCGTTGTCGATGTTGGGACTGCAATTACCATAGATATTGTTATGGATGGCGCATTTGCAGGTGGCGCAATTCTTCCTGGACCTGAAACGGCGATGTCTGCTCTCTTCTCCAGGACTGCAAAGCTGCCGGAAGTCGAGCTCTTCTTTGAAGACCACTACTTCGGAACGAGTACTGAGGACAACCTTAGAATCGGTATAGTAAACGGAACGTATTTCGCTCTGCAGGGAATTATTAGCGAAATCGAGAAGCAGTTTGATGTCAAGCCGAAAATCGTTGGAACGGGTGGAAAAGCACGTCTCTTCATTACTGAAGATGGGTTCATAGAAATGGACGACCCTTATCTAACCTTGAAGGGAATAAGATCCTATTACAATCGAGTGAAGTCATTTGAAAAGAATATTACTGATCAATCCTTGGATTGAAGATGTATCAGCCTACGATTACTGGCTAAAGCCTTTGGGGTTATTGTACATATCTTCTGCTCTGAAAACCCTTGGAGTTGAACCGGTCTTAGTTGACTGTCTTGATCGATACGATTCGGACCTTCTCTCATATTCCTCCGGTTCAGGTGAAAAATACTTCGGAACCGGGAAGTTCGTGGAAACCGTTGTTCCAAAACCAGACTGTATAGCTTCCATCCCAAGAAGGTTCAAGAGGTTCGGTTTTCCTGAAGAAGTATTCAGGAGCAAACTGCAACAACTAGACCACGTTGACGGTGTCTTCGTTACTTCTATGATGACGTACTGGCATTATGGAGTGAGCGACACAATAAGGGTTGTTCGCCAAGAGTTGCCGTCAATACCTATTGTGCTTGGTGGGGTCTACGCAACGCTGCTTCCGGAACACGCAAAAAGGAATGCAGGGGCAGATTTGGTCTGTCCCGGAACGGGAATGAAGCCTATAGAGAAGGCTCTGCTATTCCTCGGAATAAACAAATCTGTTCAGTCTGATTGGTTTGATGAGCTTAGTCCCGATTACTCGGCCTACGAATCTCCGCATTATGCTGTTGTAATAACCAGTCTAGGGTGCCCTTTCAGATGCGTTTACTGCGCAAGTAGTTATCTATGGCGCCATTTCTTAAGAAGAGATCCGACAAAGACTGCAGAGCATATCGAGTACCTGGTTAAATCATCGAATCTCTCAGACATTGTCTTTTTTGATGACGCGATTCTTGTTGGTGGCGGTTTCAAGACACTTATGAAAGAAATCGAACATCGTAGCATAAGAACAAGGTTTCACCTGCCTAATGGAGTGCACGCGCGATTTGTAGACAGGGAAACCGCAGATTTGATGTACGCTAATAACTTCAAGACGATTAAAATCGGACTGGAGACTTCAGATCGAGCCTTGCAAACTTCCACAGGGGGGAAAGTTTTTCTTAACGATATCTACAGAGCCGTCGATAACCTCTCAAAGGCCGGATTCACCTACAAGGAGATTAGCGCCTACATCATGCTGAATCTACCTGGACAGAGCGAAGAAGATGTACTGGACTCACTGAGAATCTGTGAAGAGTTAGGCCTGTCCCCAAGTCTTAACGAATTCACGCCTATACCAGGAACTCTGCAATGGAAAGAACTAATTGAAAGAGGTTCATTTGCTGAAGATATTGACCCACTACTTCTTGACAACTCGATCATTCCGCACTGGTGGAAGCAGGGATTCTCGTTGGACACTGTGCAGAGACTAAAAGAAGCGGCGTGGTCATTACGGAGGAAGTTGAGTGGAGAGTGATCTATTTCTCGCATTTGGTAGCAATATCGACAACAGACTGAATTACATCGCGGAAGCTTTCACAAAGCTCATCGAATTGGGATTGCCCCTTTTAGAGGTCTCGTCAGTATACACTACACAACCGTACGGAAACACAGAGCAGGATGATTTCCTGAACTGTGTCGGCAAGTTCCGTTACTCAGGAGATGTCAGGTTACTCATAAGAGATATTAAGTTCATTGAAAATGCTGTTGGCAGAGTTCAAAGATTCAGATGGAGTCCGAGGGAGATTGATATCGATATCTTGCTTCACGGAAAAACGGTTCTCCAGACAGTAGAGCTTACAGTTCCTCATAGCGATATAATTAATAGGAAGTTCGTTCTGGTCCCCTTGCTTGAAATTGATAGGGAGCTTAAGGACCCGAGAGACGGCACTCTCTTTTCGGATCATTTAGAGAGGCTGGGACAGGAGAGTTGGCCTAAGCCCTTCTTGAAAGCCAGACGCTTCAGAGAATTAATCGACCGGGAGGTGAAGAAATGAGAGGCAAACAATCCCGTTTCATCGTAGCGCTATTGTTTCTGGTAATTCTGGTTTCTTCCTGTGGAAGCTCCAGAGTTGACCTGGTACCTGGTAGGTTCGCAGGATTCACTATGAGTGGCTACATGGACATTTCAACGACTACAAGTGTTGGAGGCAGACTATTAGGCTTTACTCTTAATGAAGACTCTCTTCTTCTTCATAAAGAATTCGCAAAAGGAACGAAGGAGCTCAGCATATATATAGCGAAATTCGAGACCGCTTCAGGGACCACAAGTCTCTGGTATTCGCTGATTAGAGAAATTTCAAATGAATTCAGAGCGCTCGTAAGTGCGATACCGTGGATCTATGGAGAATTTTCGGGGAAGATCGATGGAGGATTTGTGAAGACGTGGTTCTCGGGAAAGTGGCTGTATTTGTTCATAGGTAGTTCCAAAGAGGAGGTAAACTCTGCAGTTGATGCCTTCAAAGAGTTCGAAAAGAGTCTGGTGAGATCCGTTGAATCATAAGCCCTACAAAGATCTGAAGACTCACCTGAGGCTTAAGTACGGCGAGTATGTTCATAGAGTCCCACTTGATGCCGGTTTTTCATGTCCTCATAAAGTCAATGGAATTGGAGGTTGCATATACTGCGATCCTTCGGGAAGCGGGTTCTCTGTTGACTCCAGTCTTTCTTTGAGGGAACAGCTCTTTCAAAGAATATCTCTTCTTAGAAAAAAGGGAATTGGAAAGTTCATGGCATACTTTCAGGCCAACTCGAATACGTACGCACCAACTGAAAGACTGAGAACAGTGTACAGAGAGGCTCTCATTGAAGATGTAGTAATACTGGACATTTCGACAAGACCGGATCTTGTGTCGGAAGAAGTACTGGATCTTCTGGAGGAGTTCTCCGAAGAAGTTGACGTTATTCTTGAACTCGGTCTTCAGAGCATTAATCCAAACACTCTGAAAGCTATTAATAGAGGACATACGCTTGCACAATTTGTCGATTCTTCATTGAGAGCGAGAAAGAGAGGTATTGAGGTAGTCACTCACGTGATAGCCAATCTGCCTTGGGATACCGAAGAGGATGTCTGCGAAGCGGCAAGGTTGATCTCAGTACTTGGTATCGAAGGAGTTAAGATTCACTCTCTGTACATTGTTGAAGGCACTGAGCTAGCGAGAATGTATAAGAAGGGAAAAGTGGACCTAGGTACTGCAGAGCAATTTGTGGAGAGAGTCATTCTCTTTCTTGAGCATTTGAACGAAAACGTAATAATCCACAGACTCGTCTCCGATCCGCCGATCGAAGGTACTCTCTTCGGTAACTGGGGAATGTCGAAGATCAAGCTCTTGAATATGATCGAGAGAAAGATGATAATTGAAGGTAGATATCAGGGCATTAAGGCCTTGGCAATCTAATCGGGAAGCGAAACGTGTGACCGCGGAAATTCCGAGGAAAGTCCGGACTCCATGGGCAGGGGCGCTGGGTAATACCCAGGGAGAGTGATCTCCGGAAAGGGCCATAGAAAAGAAGACCGCCTTAGGGCAAGGATGGAAAGGTGAAGGTAAGAGCTCACCGGCTGTCGGGCGACCGGCAGGCCTGGTAACCCCCGTCTGGAGCAAGTCCAAGCAGAAAGGGTCTGAGGATGCCCACCAAATCCCTTTCGGGTAGGATGCAAGAGGGCTATGGTAACATGGCTCCCAGATAGATGGTCACAGTAACAGAATCCGGCTTACGGTTTCGCTTCCCGTTTTTCTTTTTGGAGTGCCTTATGAATATACCAATGACGACCGAAGAGATGGTAGAAAGAAACTGGAACGTTCTCGATGTGATCCTTGTAACGGGGGATGCTTTTGTTGATCATCCTTCCTTTGGAACTGCAATGATAGCCAGGGTCCTTGAATCTGATGGGTGGAGAATTGGTGTTATCTCACAACCCGACTGGAGAACAACCACAGAGATCAGAGCGCTGGGAAGACCAAGACTCTTCTTTGGTGTGACCTCTGGGAATGCCGATTCGATGGTTGCAAACTATACTTCAACCGGGAAGAAGAGAAAGAGCGATGATTACACACCAGGAGGGATCGGGGGAAAGAGACCCGATAGGGCAGTGACGGTCTATGCTAACCTAATTAGGCAGGCATTTAAAGACACAATTGTAGTTATTGGAGGCATAGAAGCTAGTCTGAGAAGATTCTCTCATTTTGATTGGTGGAGCGACAGAATAAAGAAGTCGATTCTCCTTGATTCCAAAGCCGATTTGCTTGTTTATGGAATGGGAGAAAAACCGATTGTGGAAATTGCCAGAGAGATTGCTAATCAAGGAAGAGTGTCTCACAATGTAGAGGGTACAGCTTTCTGGTCAAGCGCAAAACCGGATGGAGTGGAACTCCCATCACATGAGTCTGTAGTCCGCAACAAGAAGGATTACTTCAAGCTCACCAGAATGATCCACGAAGAGACCGATGCCGCAAGAGGGAATCGGCTTTACCAGCTCCAGGATAACAGATATGTTGTTCAGAACAAACCGCCAGTTGTTATTCAAGAGGAGCTGGACTCATTCTACTCTCTTCCTTTCACTCGTACCGTGCATCCTGTATCTCTCTCCAAAGGTAGAGTTAAAGCTGTTGATACGGTACGCTATTCAGTGACGAGCCATAGAGGTTGCTATGGTCAGTGCAATTTCTGCGCAATTGCCCTTCATCAGGGAAGGACAGTAGTCTCAAGAAGTGAGACATCTATTCTTGACGAAGTCGTTTCTCTCACAAGAGATGGTAATTTCAGAGGAACCGTAACTGACATAGGTGGACCAACGGCGAACATGTACGGCTACGAGTGTTTGGTTAAGCTGAAGGCTGGAGCCTGCCGAACCAAGAGATGCCTCTTCCCGGAGGTATGCGGCTCTTTGGAACCTGATCATTCAAGATATTTGTCTCTTCTAAAAAGAGCGAGAGAAATTCCTGGAGTAAAACATGTATTCGTCTCCTCGGGCATCAGATATGATCTCATTCTAGGTGATAAAAGATACGGGAAGGAATTTCTGAAGGAACTAATGAAAAACCACGTCTCGGGGCAGCTGAAGATAGCTCCAGAGCACACAGTCGATCATGTGCTTGAACACATGTGCAAACCCTCGAATAAGATGCTGACTAGCTTTCTTGAAGAAGTTGATCGGCTATCAGACAGAAAAAACTTCGTTGTTGGTTACTTCATCGCGGCCCACCCAGGGTGCACGATTCGGGACATGGAAGAACTAAAGAGATTTATTCGAGAGAAAATGCGCTATAATCCTGAGCAAGTCCAGATTTTCACTCCTTCACCTTCGACACTCTCCACGGCTATGTATTACACTGAGATGACTTCAGAAAATGGCGACTCAATCTTTGTAGAAAAGTCCTCAGGTTCTAGAAAAGCACAAAAAGAGGTTTTAACTGAAAGACGAACCCTAGAAGGAAAACCTCACAAGGATATACGCAGTACCGGCAGCAAGGGTCATGATCGTCAACGGCATTGAAAACTTCAAGAAATCCGAATAACTCAGCTTTTCCCTTGAATGCTTTTCTATCAGTCCGACACCAACCATATTGGCTGCGGCGCCCGCAATTGAGAAACTCCCCCCAAAACACGCTGAGATCGATATCACCCACCAAACATCCATGGGAACTCCGTATTTTGCAGTCATCCCCTCAATAACGGGAATCATAAATGTTACAGCCGGCACCGCACCGATAAAACCGCTCATGAGTGCAGATAACCAGTAAAGTGTTAGAAAGAGAATGATCCTGTTGCCCGAAAGAGAACCAAGTAGATCGGAAATAGATGACGTAATACCTACTTGTTGGAGTGCCGACGCAAGCACAAACAACCCCATGAAGAAAAAGATCGTGTCCCATTCGATATCCTCAGACAGACTTGAAAAACTCTTACCGCTAAGGATCATCGCAGCAGCAGCACCGCCGAGGGCAATCAAAGATGGCTCAACTCCTATCAAGTCGTGCAGAAGGAATCCTGCTATTATTCCAAAAAACACGGTCAGCGACTTGTACAGTGAGGATTTTGAGACTATAGCCTTGTTGGGATCCATACTTGCAAGCCGCTGAAGTTTGTCTCCCATCAATCTATAACTCTTGAAAACCCTTCTGTCAAGAAAGACGACAGTAATTAGCAGTGCAATGAGAGTAATAGGGCCATCTATCCTTATGAAATCCATAAATCCGAATCCACTCGCTGAACCGACAAGGATATTGGGCGGATCTCCAATCAGCGTTGCCGTTCCTCCAACGTTTGCGGCGAGGACACCCGCAAGCAGGAAGTTTCTGGGGGAGACTTCCAGAGAATCCGCAACAAGAAATATTATCGGGGCAAAGAGAAGTATAGTAGTGACGTTGTCTAGAAAGGCAGAGAAAAGCGCAATTGTAACCATAAAGAAGACTAATAATGCTCTAACATTTCCCTTCGAAATCCTCACAACATGAACAGCCACAAACTCGAAGAACCCTGTTGTCCTAAGAGTGCCGACCACTATCATCATTCCGATAAGAATGCCTATCGTATTGAAGTCTACAAGAAAACCAATTTCCTTCATATCGAAGTTAGGTATTACTTTAGAAAGAAGTATGATTATACCTGCTGCAAACGCAACGGTAGATCTATTGAATTTACCAGATATTATGAGAATGTAAGCCAGAACAAAAACAACTAGAACGAACAACCACTGCATTTCGAGTCACCTCTCGAAAATGAACTATAACAGTATATCACCAACCAATTCCTTGAACAATGGACAAAAATTTTCAGTCAAATTGATACCGGAGTAGCCAACTCGAAGAAGGAGGTCAGAGTTATGAAGAAGGTTTCTGTAGTACTTGTTGTAGTTATGTTATCAGTGGCTTCTCTGGCCCTGGTTAATGAAGGCTACGAGAGCCCAGTTATTAACGTAGTTGAAGCAGCAGGACCAGCAGTTGTCAAAGTAGACGTTGAGGCGACAAGGAAATATTCCATCAGAGATCCTTACGGTTTCGAGGAATTCTTCAGGCGTTTTTTTGGTGAAATTCCCGATCAGAAGGTGACCGGCGTTGGGTCCGGGTTCATCTTCAGTAAAGATGGCTATATTTTCACTAACGAACATGTTGTCGCTGGAGCAGACAAGATATCGGTATCTCTTCTCGACGGCAACGTCTATCCGGCAAAGTATATTGGAGGAGACGCCGAACTAGACATTGCCGTGATAAAGATCGAACCGGACGGTGCCGATCTTCCCATTGTTGAAGTCGGTGACTCCGACTCTCTTAGGATAGGCGAATGGGCAATTGCGATAGGCAATCCTTTTGGTCTAAAACACACAGTTACCCTCGGCGTGATCAGCGCTGTCGGCAGGCAGCTACCGAAACCCGACGGTAACGGAGTCTATTCGAATCTTATCCAGACTGATGCAGCAATCAACCCCGGTAATAGTGGAGGTCCACTCCTCAACATTTATGGTCAGGTTATCGGAATCAACACAGCCATTATATCTCCCGACGTTGGGACTTCTCTTGGCTTCGCAATACCGATCAACGTTGCTATGAGATTCGTTGATTCGATAATCGAAACGGGATCGGTTCAGAGGGCTTATCTGGGAGTGTACATGGACTCCGTCACTGAGGCAATCTCTCGATCGTTGGGTCTCAAAGTTGATAAAGGCGCCTTAATAACCGATGTCGTACCTGACTCAGCTGCTGACAAGGCGGGAATTAGGCCACAAGACGTAATAGTCGGATTCGAAAATCTTGAGATCTCAAACTCCTCTGAGCTTAGAGCAGCTGTACTCAACTACCCTGCTGGTTCTCAAGTTAGAATCACGATCGACAGGTTCGGAGAGAGGATTGTTGTAACTGCAGTCCTTGGGACCCTTTCTCAAGAAAGTACTTCTTCACAGGAAGAGAGTGAAGAGCCAAAAGCTTTCGAGAGCTCTTTAGGCCTCTCGGTTTCCGAGATAACTCCTGAAGACAGAGAGCGTCTCGGCCTTTCTCAAGAGTTCAGAGGGATAATCGTTAGGAGTGTAAGCACAGAAGGAATAGTATACAGGCTGGGCATAGGGAAAGACGACATAATAACCCGTTTAAGCATAAATGGAAATCAGGTGGCTATTGATAATGTAAGTGCTTTTGAAGAAGCTGTTGATAGCATAAGAGAGGGAGATTACGTGGCTTTCTTCGTCTATAGAAGCGGCGTAAGATTCGTTGCTTCTTTCCAGTTCTAAAATGGAAATGCCGTCACCCTTCGAAGGTGACGGCTTACCCCCTTTAGTCCCCTGTGCAGGATCAACGCCTAAATTATAGCACAGGGGTTTTTTCTTTCCAAAATCATTGTTATAGCGAAGTGACAAGTAGAACTGCCTTGACAGAAAGTTTGCCATCTACAAAAGCTGTAGCATCTATTTTGGCAAGATTCATCTTTCTTCCAATCAGTCTGATTGAGTATTCAAGTCTGCATGGAGGTTTAACTATGGTCTTGAACCGTGCTTTTTCTATTCCTACGAACAAAGGGGTTGTCCCAGGCTTTAGAAGAAGAATTCCCGCCGTTTGTGCTAGACCCTCAATTATTAGTACTCCCGGGTAGATTGGGCACCCGGGAAAGTGGCCTCTGAAAACGGGATCATCTTCAAGGATATCTCTGTAAGCTTTAGCCTCCGTTTCTCCAATAGATGTTACACCGTCCACTAACAGAAAAGGGTCTCTGTGAGGAATTCTCTCTTGAACATACTCCTTGTCTTTCAAAGCTCTCCTCCTGTAGCGTTTCCGGTCAATAAGACCGCAAAGCGTCCGAAATCCATACTTTATTGGTCTCCTTGGGCCCTGGTATAGTGTTGCTGACTCTTTATCAGCATTTCCGTGCCAGGAGGAACGACATTGACGAGACAAAGAAGAACACTAACTGAACTATTAGGAATAAAGTATCCAATATTCCAGGGAGGAATGGCCTGGATTTCAGACAACGGCTTGGCAGGGGCTGTTTCAAATGCTGGCGGGTTAGGGATTATTGCTGGCGGAAGCCTTTCGGCGGAAGAGTTACAGACTGAAATCCGAAGAACAAAAGAGATCACATCAAAACCTTTTGGCGTAAATATTATGCTTCTCTCTCAGAACATCGAAGATCAAATAGAAGTTGTCTGCCGAGAGAAGGTACCAGTGGTAACGACAGGTGCAGGAAGCCCATCACGCATTATTGAAAGGCTCAAGTCTTCTGGGACTAAAGTAATCCCGGTTGTTGCTTCAACGGCACTTGCACGAAGGCTCGAAAAACAAGGTGCTGACGCAGTAATTGCCGAAGGAATGGAAGCCGGTGGCCATATCGGAAAGGTGACAACAATGGTTCTGGTGGCGGCCGTTGCATCCGTAGTAAAGATCCCTGTTATTGCTGCCGGCGGAATCGCTGATGGAAGAGGGCTCGTAGCAGCTCTTGCTCTAGGGGCAAGCGGAATCCAGATGGGAACAAGGTTCATTTGCACGACGGAGTGTTCGGCACACCATAATTACAAAGAAAGAGTTCTTTCATCAAACGAGCTTGATACAGTCGTTACAGGGATCTCAACCGGACATCCTGTCAGAGCCTTCCGAAATAAATTGACTAGGAAGATTGAAGAACTTGAAAGACAAGGTAACGGAGTCGAGGCAATTGAAAGAGTGGCGATTGGCGGCCTTAAAAGAGCCGCAAGAGAAGGTGATCTCAATTTTGGCTCGCTCATGGCCGGTCAATCTAGTGGATTGATCAGAGACATCAAAAGCGTAAGTGAGTTGTTGGAAGAAATCATCGGGGAAGCCGAAGAGGTCATCGAAGTTTTGGGAGGGATCAAGAGATGGTAGCATGGATATTTCCCGGTCAGGGGAGTCAGTACGTTGGAATGGGAAAGACACTGTTCGAGGAAAGCGCCATAATACGAGAATTCATTGGGCTCTCGGGCCGAATGCTTGGATTTGATATGTTAAGATTGATGCTTGAAGGTCCGGAAAGTGAGTTGACTCTTACACAGAATGCTCAGCCGGCTATTCTCTCTGTCAGCATCGCTCTTTCGGATTTCCTCTCGGAAAGGGGTGCTAAACCCGATATTGTAGCGGGTCTATCTCTTGGAGAATTCAGTGCGCTTACTGTTGCGGGATCACTTGAGTACGCTGATGCTCTTCGACTTGTCAGGTTGAGGGGAATAGCGATGCAAGAAGCAATTCCACCCGGTGAAGGAATAATGGCGGCAATCATAGGTTTACCCAATGAGGCCGTAGAGAAAATCTGCCTGGAAATCTCTTCTGAAGAAGAAGTTATCGTTGCCAATTACAACTGTCCAGGCCAGGTTGTGGTTTCGGGAACTACAGAAAAAGTGCGTTTGGTAACTTCAATGGCACTGGAAGCAGGTGCTAGAAAGTGCGTTGAGCTTTCCGTCAGCGCACCTTTTCACAGTCGATTCTTACAGCCAGTAGGCGATGTCTTGCGGGACTTTCTGAAGGACGTCAAGGTGAGTCCTCCTAAAATCCCCGTGATCTCAAACGTCACTGGCGACTTCTTCCCCGAAGATCCAGAGGAAATCAAAGAACTCATAATCTCCCAGGCATATAAGCCAGTTAAATGGGAACAATCAATAAGAAGAATGATACAACTTGGCTCGGACAGATTCATTGAAGTAGGACCCGGAAAGGTTCTTAGCGGATTTATGAAGAAGATTGATAGAAACGTTTCGATTAGCACAACAGATTGCGAAAGCCTTGAAGTAATAAGAGAATTCCAGGAAATCGTTAACTAAAATACTTTGAAATGAGAGGTGAGTTCAATGGAAAAGACGTCTACTGTACAGGAAAGAGTGATTTCGATCGTAGCAGAGAATCTGAGTATTGAAGCTGGAGAAATCGTCGGAAGTTCAAGATTCATAGAAGATCTTGGAGCTGACTCTCTTGACTTGGTAGATCTTGTAATGGAACTTGAAGACAAATTCGATATCCAGATCAGCGACAGTCAGACCGCAAGCTTCAAGACCATCGATGACGTTGTGAAATTCATAATCAAACTGGAAGAGAGATAGGATGAGAAGAGTCGTAATAACTGGAATGGGTGTAATTTGTTCAATAGGAAAGAACCTATCGGAGTTTTGGGAGTCGCTGAAATCTGGTAGATCTGGTATTGACTGGATTGACACTTTTGATGTCACTCAGTTTGGATCAAAGGTTGCTGGTCAGGTAAAAGACTTCGATCCTGTTGCATTTATGGGCAAAAAAGAAGCAAAAAGAAACGCAAGATTTGTTCAGATGGCTGTTGCTAGTGCTTGCCAGGCGTATGATGATTCCGGTCTGGACGGAAAGATTCCTAATCCCGAAAGGGCTGGGGTGGTCTATGGTGTAGGTCTAGGCGGAATGGATGTCATTGAGGACCAGCACTCCGTCTTGTTGGAAAAAGGCCCCTCGAGAATCAGCCCTTTCCTGATTCCCATGACTATCGCGAATATGGCACCAGGACTTCTCGCCGTACGTTTCAAGTTCAAGGGTACAAACTTCACTGTGTCCACAGCTTGCGCTTCTGGCACAAATGCGATTGGTGAAGCAACGAGGCTTATAAGAAATGGGATAATCGATATCGCGATGACCGGCGGTTCTGAAGCCACGATCACGCCCCTTGCTCTTGCCGGCTTCTCGAATATGACCGCCCTATCACGCGGAAATCCTGAAAATGCTTCAAGACCGTTTGATCGCGAACGCGATGGATTTGTTATGGCCGAAGGATCCGCAACACTGATCATCGAGGAATACGGGCATGCTTTGAAGCGTGGAGCAAAGATCTACGGGGAAATCGCCGGATACGGTTCAACCGATGATGCGTTTCATATCACTTCACCCGAGGAATCTGGTGATGGAGCTTACAGAGCTATGAAAATGGCTCTTGAAGAAGCCGAAGTTGACCCATCAGAAGTTGACTATATTAACGCTCACGGCACTTCTACGCCCTTAAACGACTTGACGGAGACACGAGCCATAAAGCGTCTATTTGGGAGTAGTGATGGGCTCAACATAAGTTCCACAAAGTCAATGGTCGGACATGCCCTGGGAGCCGCAGGAGCAATTGAATCTGTAGCAACTCTTCTTGCAATTCAGAACTCTTTCGTTCCACCAACGATTAATTACTCTATCCCCGATCCTGAATGCAATCTGAACTACACACCAAATTCAGGAGTTGATAGGAAAATCAACTACGCCCTAAAAAACTCATTTGGCTTTGGAGGCCATAACGCTTCTTTGCTATTCAAGAAGCTCTAACTATCTTAATCGGGCGGGGCGCTTCTGCGCCCCGCCATAACTATGATTTGCCCCGTTCAATGAAAGCGCTTCCTACTCTATTAAGAAAAGCAGAACTTCCCAAAAATGCGCCTCACTATTAAGCTCGACTTTCGTCACCAAGTATCCGAGAGAGCATTCTAAAGGCGAATTTTACCGCTCTGGTCCTAAAAGGTTTCGCTTGACTATCTAGTTGAATCAGCCAAACTTCTTCCCTTTTGGAAAGACTTATATAGAATCTTTGAGAATAGCCTCTGTCAACCGAAAGAGTCTCAATTAGAAAGACCTCATTATCAAGCTTTCTGTAGACCCCCATGAACTTGACAAACATCTCATCACTAGAAAACGACCGCCCTGCAACTCTATTAAGCTGGGACTTGTCGATGTTCTTCACCCACAAATGCGACAAGTTAACCACATCCTCTTCACAGTTCACTGCTTTGCTGTTTCTTCTACAGATGAGTCTGAATATCTCCCTCTGCATAGCCAGCCATTTTCTCTCGTATCTAGTTCCCACTCCGGCCGTTGGATTTATTTCGACTGTGACCGAATCGAAGAGACCAGTTAGGTCTACGCTTGAGCTCATCTCAGAGATGAATTCCTTCGAATCGGAGTAGAGCTGAAAGAAACCCCCTTTTTTTAGAACCCGCCCAATCTTCAAAACGAAATTGGGGTCGTTCAGCCGCCGATTTGAATGTCTTTTCTTTGGCCACGGACAGGGGAAATTCATATAAACACCGGACAGTGAATCCTTAGGAATTACGTTATTTAAACAGAAAGATGCATCCGTCAGAAGCACTCGGACGTTTTCTACAAGCTCTCTCTTAAGCGATTTAAGAAGTTTCTCTGTGCTTATTACAGACAACTCAACTCCCAGGAAATCTTTTGCAGAATTATCAATCGCTTTCTGAACAAGGAACTCGCCACTACCAAACCCCACTTCCAGGTATGTTTCGCTTTCCCTCCCAAAGACTGTCGGCAAATCTAGAGGAAGCTCATGTTCGGAAGCGTCGAGGTAATTAATCAGAAAATGCTGATCCATACAATCGCCCCATTCTGTAGGCAAAAAGATTAGCCAAGAAATCCGTGCAACTTCACAAGAAGGATTGTAACCTACTCAACCTCGCATTTCCACTTAATGCTTCAGAAGAATTGATAGTTTTATAGTCTTTCTGCGATGGTATAATTATCATGACTGCCGGAGGTGAAGGAAATGCTCTTTGATCCTGCTAAGATCGCGGTTCTTTACTCAGAAGAGGCCCTTGAGAGAATTGTTAGTAGACTTGCAGAAGAAATCAACAGTTACTACTCCTCGATTACTGAAGAGATAACGGCTGTCTGCATTCTGAAGGGCTCAGTTCATTTCTATAGCGATCTCCTAAAGAGACTTGAGTTAAAGGTGCGCTATAATTTCGTTCATGTTTCCAGTTATTCAGGAGTCTCCACTACGGGAAGAATTCGTGTGAAGACATGGGTGGATGAATCTGTTACGGACCGTTACGTTCTTCTTGTTGAAGACATAGTTGACACCGGAGGAACTTTGAGATACATAATAAACTATATCTGGAAGCAGAAACCGGCAGACGTGAAACTGGTCTCGCTCTTTGAAAAGACTATTCACGATCATGGTGTTGGGATAGACTTTACCGGCGAAAGAATAGGCGATCAGTTCATTGTTGGATATGGACTTGACTATGATGAAGTATACAGAAATCTACCTTACGTAGGTTATTTGAAAGGTGATTGATGAGAAGAGGCAACATTGTTACACTTGTTCTCTCTGTCTTACTTCTGAGTATCTGTATGATAACTTCTTTTTTTGCACTGAGTGTTGTGAACTCAAATCGCAAAAACACGCAGTTAATGCTTGAGGCTTCTGTAAAGAGGGGAGTAAGGGTTTCTGCCGAAAGACTTCTTCAGTTCAGCATAGATAATGGCAGACCACTTGCTGTGGAACTTAACGGCTATTCACTAGAGACTGATTTTGTCGATGGTAGATGGTGCGTGAGAATAGATAACGGAGACGACCAAGAACAGATTTTCGCCGAAGGAAGGTGAACGAATTGATTGCGGTATCCGTTGATTCAGGTTGTGCGCCAACGAGAAGTTTCGTTGAGGAGCATAAACTCTTTTTCATGGGAATGAAAATCATTATTGATGATAAGGAATATAACGACGAGTTTGACTTCATGGAGAATGTTTTCTACAATATCGTCGAAAGCTCCAGAGAGTTTCACACAGCTCAACCGCCACTCGGACAGGTTCTTGATTACTACAATGACATAAAGTCAAAAGGTTACACGAAGCTACTTGATATTCATTTCTCATCGAAGATGTCGGGTCTGTATGATACTTGCGTTATGGCCTCCAAAATGGTGGAGGGGCTAGAAGTCACAGTTGTTGATACCAGAAAAGTCTCTATTGGAGCTTATTTGATCGCTAAGAAACTTATTGAGTTAATAGAACGAGGGTTGGAGATCGATGAGGCAATATCGAGAGTGCCGGAGATAATTCAAGATACGTTCATGGAATTCAGCGTTCCCACGCTGAAATACTTGATAAAGAACGGAAGAATAGGAAAAGCACAGGGGCTAGCCGGAACCTTGCTCAACATCAAGCCGATTCTTTCAGTGGATGAAGAAGGATATATTAGTCCTGTGGCGAAGCTTAGAGGTATGAAGAAGTTGCAGGAGCAGATGGTTTCAAACGTCCTTGAGTTTCTCGAGAGAAGGAGAGAATCAGTTGTTTTGTACTCTATCTACGGGAGCGAGGAGTACTCGGATATTGCGAAAGAAACAACCGAAAAAACCGTCGAGTTGATCGAAGAGAATTTAGGCATCCAAAGAAATGAGATTGAACTTGTTGCCGGAAGAATCTGGCCAACAATAGCCTGCCATAGCGGACCCGCAGTCTTTGGCCTGGCGTGTTACGGGGAGAAAGAAAGAAAGTAATGCTTTTTGAGCAAGTCCTTGACGAATGTGAAATGCTTTTCGAAGCTTCGCTCTCAGGAAGAGACAATGAAGTTCTCTTCTCTGAACTGAAGCGAATCGTATCTCAGACAAACAAAGAGGAGTTTTCCCGATTTCCCTTACTCAACGAATACTTGTCCAAATTCGTCTCCTACTTCTCGAAAAGCGAAGCGCTCAGTCAAGATAGAAGGAAAAAGAGACTAATAAATGGACTCGAAATGGTAGCAAAGTTGAGAAGGATTTTCCTTCTGCGAACTGTTGACGAAATCGAGGCGCTACTAGGAAGGCCCGTGTCACCCTCAACACCCATAAAGTATGCTTACTCAGTCGGTGAAGCAAGATCCAAAATTCTTAAGAGAATGGATATCGAAACAATTGGTGATCTGATCTATTACTTTCCGAGAGACTACGAAGACCGAAGGGTGATTCTCCCGATTTCGTCACTTTCAGCTGATTCCAAGGTAAGTGTAAGGGCGAGAATACTTAACTTCTCAGTTAAGAAGGTTTCAGGCTACACGATAATCTCTGCAGTCGCAGGCGATGGCTTCGGTCAACTGCTTCTCAAATGGTTCAATCAGGACTACATTCTACAAAAGCTCAAGAAAGACAAAGAGTATCTCATTCACGGATTGGCAAAGAAGACCCCATTTGGTCCTCTGGAGATGAACTCTCCGGAAATCGAAGAAGTGAATGGCGAAGTCTCGGGGGAGATTCTGCCCGTCTACTCCCTTACTTCAGGAATCTCTATGAAAATGATGAGGAAAATAACCAAGCGCAATCTTGGTGTTGTGAGATCCCTAGAAAACCTTATCCCTCTGAAGATCAAAGAAAGAAGGCAGCTCCTCGAAAGAAAGCATTCATTCACTGCGATACATTTTCCCAAGAGCATGTTCGAAGCAAGAAAGGCTCGCGAAACGCTTGCATATGAAGAGTTTTTCTTATTTGAGATAGCAGTTCTTTCTCGTAGAAGACAGATAAGGTGTAAATACCAAGGCCTACCTAAGGAAATCGCCGGGATTCTCGCCGAAAGACTTGTAGAGTCACTGCCCTTTGAGTTAACAGAAGATCAGGTAAAGGCTTTCAGAGAGATAAGAGATGATATGAGGGCCACCTCGCCAATGAGCAGGTTGCTTCAGGGAGATGTGGGCTCTGGAAAGACACTTGTAGCCGAACTGGCAATCACAGACAACTATGAAGCTGGATATCAGAGCGCCTTGATGGTTCCAACGTCTGTCTTGGCAATGCAGCACTTCGAAAAGTTGAAGAAGGATCTTGAACCGCTAGGTATCGACGTCGCACTGTTGACTGGTTCACTCAAGAAGACTGATCAGGAGAGTATCAGAACCAGATTGACAAAGGGAGAGATAGACGTAGTGGTTGGAACCCATTCCCTAATTCAGGAGGGTGTGGAGTTCAGAAGCCTTGGTCTTGTTGTGGTCGACGAACAGCACAGATTCGGAGTTAAGCAACGTGAAACATTGACTTCAAAGGGGAGACTTCTTGATAGTCTTGTCATGACTGCGACCCCTATCCCCAGAACACTTGCCTTGACGGTATACGGTGATCTTGACGTATCAACAATTCATACGATGCCAAAAGGAAGATCGCCAGTACGAACGATACTGCTTGCCCGAAGCAGGATAGATCATCTCTATTCATTCATTTCGGAGGAAATAAAGATGGGTCATCAGATTTTCTTCATTTATCCTCTCGTAGAAGAGTCAGAGCAAGTAGACCTGAAAAATGCAACAGATGAAGCGGCAAGGCTAAGAGAGAAAGTCTTCCCTGGTGCAGGAGTGGAACTGCTCCATGGAAGACTAACCGACACCGAAAAGCAAGAGATTATGCAGAGATTCAAATCAAAGAAGAGCATGATTCTTGTTTCCACAACTGTTGTTGAGGTAGGAATTGATATACCTACGGCAACCGTTATGGTTATTGAACACCCCGAAAGATTTGGAATGGCGCAACTTCACCAGCTCAGAGGACGTGTAGGAAGAAGCAATCTCAAGTCGATTTGCGTCATGCTAATGAACCGGGCGATTTCGGGCGAAGCGCTCTCGAGGTTGAGAGAGTTTGCTTCGACCGCAAGTGGATTTGATGTTGCTGAGCTCGATCTTAGACTTCGAGGCCCCGGTGAGTTCGTTGGTTTGAGGCAGCACGGAATGCCTCAATTTCTTCTCGGCGACATTGTCGATGATCAAGATCTCCTTTTCAAAGCCAGGGAAGATGCTCAGGAAACTATTGAAAGAGACCCCGATCTTCTGGAGCATGGAGCTCTCAGAATCGAAATGCAGAGGCTATACTCGGAAAGAGTAAGATTGATAGAGGTTGGATAGTATGTTGGTCATAACCGGAGGGAAGTGGGCTAGACGATCTATAAAGACTCCTCCAAGGAGGAGTACAAGATATACACCTCAGTCCGCCAGAAAGGCCCTTTTCGATATAGTGGACGTGAGCTCGAAGACCTTTCTTGATCTCTTCTCAGGAAGCGGAATAATTTCTTTTGAAGCATTGAGTAGAGGCGCAATAGATGTAACATCAGTTGATTCATCAAAGAAGGCATGTCAATCAATTCTCGAAAGCAAGAATGGACTTGATCCTTCAGCGGACTTGAAAATAGTCTGCTCCGACTTCCGCAGAGCCATCCCTTCCCTCGTAAGAAAGGGTGTTGAATTTGATATTATCTTTGCAGATCCCCCTTTTGATGAACAATATACCAAACCTCTTATTGAATTGCTAGAACAAAACTCTGTCGTTCTAAACTCTAGAAGTCTCCTGATAGTCGAAACTTCAAAGAGAGAAAGCGATTCTCTTGCAAGAACCGGTACTCTGTTTAGGCTTATCGATCAAAGAGAATATGCAGGGATAGTATTCTCGATCATGGTGAAGAAATGAAGTTCCTAGTTGAAGACTCTCTTACAAAGCTGGCGAAGAAGCTCCGGTTTCTTGGCTTCGACACCGAGATATGCTCAAGAAATGAGATTGAAGGAGCTGTCAGCAATCGAGACGTATTTCTTACCAAGAGCAGGAAAGCTCTCGAAATTGCAATGAGATTCAGGATCAGATGTTACCTTATCAAATCGGAGAACTGGAAGTCGCAACTGAAGTCGGTCGTTCACAGGTTCAGGATAAGTCACAAAGATATCGATTTCCTCAGCAGATGTTCAAAATGCAACGGCGAGCTAGAAATAGCCTCTCTTGAAGATCTTTGCGGAGTACCGGACTACATACTACTTACAAAAGAGAACTTCTCAAAGTGCAAGAATTGCGGTCATATCTACTGGAAGGGAAGTCATGTTGAGCACATGAGAATGATAATAGAGATTGTCGAGAAGTGGTGATTGAACTGAGAGGAACGGGGTTTGAAACATCTTCTGATGAGATAATCCAGAGAATACTGAAAAGAATAGCGCTGGAAATCTCATCGGAACCATCACTCTTTATTCTGGAGAAGTACCGGGATGTCTTCAAGGAAGTGAATTTCAGAGAAGGATTCACCCGTACAGGAAGGGAAATTGGATTGAATAAGAATCCCTTTCTGAGAGAACTAAACAAAGCTGATGTGTTCGAGAAGGAGATAGTCCTTTCTACTCATCTCGAGGAACATAAGGAAAAGGTTAAGTTCATAGGTTTGTTTTGCGAGGGTGAACCGCTCGGCCTTTTGACCTTCCCTACAAAATCTAAAGTCAAAGGCTCACTCGGAAGCTGGATAAAGGAGCTAGAAATGGCTCTGCACTATTCAATCAAGAGATCGCTAGAAGAAGAAAGCTACAGGAGACTGAAGCTTGTCTCTCGATTAACTTCGGTTCTCGAAACGGAAACCGATTCGGAAGAGCTTGTATATAGATCTCTTGAAATTGCCAGAGAGATGTTAAGGGTTAGATGGATCTTCTTTCTTGAAAGGCTTGACACCTCATTTCACCTTAGGGCAGCGATTGGTGAAGGAACAAGTCCTTTACGAGGAATAGAGATGAGTATTTCCGATGAGCAACTTGATGCTCTCTCAAGAGAGAGGCTTTTTGTTTCAGCCAAGAAGTCGGATCTTTCATCAGTGATCTTCACAGAAGAAGTCTCCGTAGGTTCGTTCATAGCAGTTCCACTCTTGGTCGAGGGAATGGTAGTTGGATTGATTGTTGCTGCCGATAGAGAAGAGGTAGAAGGTGAATTCAGAGCTTACAAACACCTTGACAGAGAAGATTTGAAGATGCTTGATGATATGAGTAGAAGGATGGCAGTTGCCATAAGTAGGTTAAGACTTACTTCTCGACTGGAAATGGAAGTGAGAAAACTCAGGCAGCTCGGAAAGAAGCATGAGGAACTAATAAGCGAACAGAAAGAGCAACTCTTCAAATTGAGCGTGCTTCACAAAATCACAGAGGCAATGAAGAGAAGCCTTGACAGAGAGAGAATAATTAGAATTCTTCTTATGGGCGCAACCCACTCCTCCGGACTTAAATTCGATAGAGCAATATTCTTCAGAGTGGATAACGCACGTTCTGTTCTTGTTGAAGAGAGCAAAATGCTCTCAAAAAGCAGAGAAAACTCGGACAGATCAGTGTATAGCGATCTAGCAAGATATCTTCAGGATGTGTCGTTTGAGGAATCTTCAAATGATGAAAATGAATCTAGGGCGTTGATTTCTTACCCGGGTAATATCATCCTTGAGAGAGTAGTCCTGAGGAAGAAAATCGTTCACGTCACACCCGAAATGCTTAGGCTGAGAGGGGAAGAGTTGGCTCTTCTCAATAGGATCATCGGTTCAGATGAATACTTGATTGTTCCCGTATCCGGTGAAGAAGAAGTATTAGGAATTCTGATAATCGACAACAGTGATTCAGGAAAGAGAATCAGCAATGCCGATACGGAGATTCTCGGGTTGCTTGCCGACAGCACAGGGGTAGCTCTGGAGCTTACGGAGAACTACGAGAGAATTGTCCAGATGGCTGAGAGCCTTGAGAAGGAGAAAAACCTATCTAATTACTATCGTAGGTTTGTATCAAGTATTCTTCAGTCTCTCGAATCGGCAATAATCGTCTGTTCGGTTGAAGGCAAAATAACAGAGGTAAACAGAACCGCTGAGTTCCTTCTTGACGTCAATAGAAATGACATTATCGGAAAGAGCATCCAGTCCATGAATTTGAAACTCGACGGTATCATCGAACTACTCTTTGACGCGATGAGAATTGGAGAG
Source organism: Mesotoga sp. Brook.08.105.5.1 (assembly GCF_002752635.1). Taxonomy (NCBI): domain Bacteria; kingdom Thermotogati; phylum Thermotogota; class Thermotogae; order Kosmotogales; family Kosmotogaceae; genus Mesotoga; species Mesotoga sp. Brook.08.105.5.1. The sequence continues at coordinate 43,687 of NZ_AYTW01000005.1, read as the reverse complement.
ACGATTACTTTGACTGATCAGCATTTTAACGCTTTTGGCGACAAGTATTTCGATGTTCAAATAACACCTTTGAGAGAAGAGAGAAGAAAGAAGCTTACCGGTGTGATTCTATCTCTAGATGAAATAACTAGAAGAAGAAAGCTGGAACAGGAGTTGAAAAGCAGAGAAAAACTCGCTGCTCTCGGAGAAATGTCTGCCAAAGTTGCTCACGAAATCAGAAACCCCATCACGATAATCGGCGGTTTTGTTAAGAGGATTCTGGCCTCTTCCGACAGGGAAAAAACTAGAGAATATGCGAAGATACTTATGGAAGAACTCCGTAGACTCGACAGCATAGTTGGAGAAGTACTAGAAGCCTCGCGAAGAAGGAGTGTAACAACGGACGAGAAGTTCGATCTCGTTTCCATAACACGCGAGATACTTGCCGGTTTTGAAGAAAAAGCCGTCCAAGAAAGTGTTAAACTTGTTCTATACTCAAGAAAAGATGAAATTGAGTATTACGGCAACAAAGACAGGATTAAACAGGTAATAATTAACCTTGTTCAGAACGCTATTGAGGCTTCTGAAAGTGATGGTGAAGTACGGATAACTATTCAAGAAGAAGATGATAGTATAAACTTTTCCGTCTGGAATGGCGGAAGAACGATACCAGAGGAGACGTTGAAGCGTATCTTTGAGCCGTTCTTCACTACCAAGACCTTTGGCACGGGTCTAGGACTTTCGATATGCAAGAAGATTGTTGAGGAACACGGGGGAGAGATTTCCGCTTCAAGCGGAAGCGGAGGAACTAACTTCACTTTCAGGTTGCCGACTAGAAGAGTTGGGAGGTTTGATCTTGAAAAAAAGAGTGCTGATAGTTGAAGATGAAAAGAACATGAGGCTACTCCTTGAAGAAGAGCTCAAGGAATCGGGATATGAAGTCGAGGGCTCAAGTAGCGCAGAAGAAGCTCTGAGCATCTTAAAGCAGGGAACATCGTTTGATCTCATTACTATCGATGTTGAAATGGAAGGGATAAATGGACTTGAGCTAGCCGGCATATTGCGCGAAAAATATCCTGATAAGAAGATCGTTCTTTTGACAGCGTACACACACTACAAACATGATCTCTCTTCTTGGGCCGCTGACGCGTATGTCGTTAAGTCACCCGATTTCTCGGAATTGAAGTCTCAGATCAAAAGACTCCTGGAAGAGAACTGAAAATTGGAGAAGGAGGAAGTTACATGCGTTTTAGAATCATCCCGCTTCTAATATTGCTTGTTATTACAGTTTCCCTTTTCGGATACTCGGTTAGACCAGGTGATCTGCTATTGATCTCTGTTTATGGTTCAGGCGATCTTTCCAGCGAAGTACTTGTTGGTCCTGACGGTACCGCTTCTATTCCACCGCTAGGAAATATTGCTTTACTGGGAAAGACTCTCGAAGAAATCCAATCTTTGCTGTCTTCTCAGTTCTTAAATCAGGGCATCCTTACATCTAAACCACAGGTTACGGTATCTGTGAAATCATATGCACCATTCATGTTCTACATCCTTGGGGAAGTAAACAAACCAGGGGCGATAGAGTGGCATGAAGGCACGATCGGAATCTCTCAGCTTCTTGCCCTTGCTGGCGGGCTCCAGGATGGGGCAGATCTCTCTTCTGCCTTCGTTGTCTATAAGGATGGAACCAGAAAGCACGTCGATCTGTCTTCCATTTTGTCGGCAGGCGAAGCTTTGAAGGAGAAGATTACGGAAGGTTCAACCCTATACGTTCCAACGGGTACAAAAGCATGGATCTTGACTATGGGAGAGTTCAGGTCACCTACTCTAGTGAAATTCAATCCAGGCATTACGTTAACCCAGGTTATTGCTAAGTCGGGCGGCCTTGCCGAAACGGCCGACAAAGAAGAGATTCTGATCATTAGCGACGAATTCCAGGGCAACTCATCCTCAATAAACCTGAATAGTATACTATTTGGAAGAGTAAGCGACCCGGAAGTCCCCGCCGGGAGTATCGTAATAGCAAACGATTCTTCATCAAAATCCGTGAAACTTCTTGGTGAGTTCAACAACCCAACATCGCTACCATACCGTGAAACACTTACCCTTCTACAGGCAATTGGAGAGGCCGGCGGCCTTAGACAAACTGCATCAGAAGGATTGTACATTCTGAGAAGTGGCGTCGCGGTGCCTGAGTCCTTTGAAGTCGATAAGCTCTTGAGCGGTTCAATCGATGACGTGAAATTGAATCCGGGTGATACGGTCTTCGTTCCTCGTCTGCGAGAAAGGTTCGTCTATGTCGCTTCAGCATCATTCGGCGGAAAAGTAGAATTCAGTATCGACGAGAATCTTACTCTTGTAAATGCTCTGGTTAAGGTAGACCTATACGACCCATCTAGTCTCGATTCTGTCGTGATAGTTGAACCTTCTGGAAAACGTTATGACTCCATCAAAAAAGAGGATATGCTTCTCGAGGCAGGTTCGATGATTATCCTGCCCCACGGAGAGAAGACGGTCTTTGTAACTGGAGAGGTTAGAAACCCAGGCTCTCTACCCTTTTCAAATTTCGAAGAAATCACTCTCAGTAGAGCAATTGCTAAGTCGGGCGGTCTTAATGAAAAGGCAGGACTTGTCGAGGTTCTTATGAAAGACGGAACAAGGCTCTTGTCAATAGAAGAGGCCACTAGAAGCTCTCTGGTTCTAGAACCGCAATCTATTGTTCTTGTTAGGGAGAAAGAACAGCGATTTGTCTACGTTGTCTCTTCCACAGAGGGAGGAAGAGTCGACTTTCAAGAGAATGAAGCCTTCACCCTGAGAAACCTTCTTGCCAGAATCAATCTCCTTAATTTCAAGTCAAGCAAGTCCATTTCGATAATTAGTTCAAACGGTACTAATCTAGAGATCCCTGCCTCGGAGTTGGAAGAGAAGGATTACTTCCTTGAACCCGGCTCAATCGTAATTGTTCCTGACACCAGCACTTGGGTATACTTGTTTGGAGAAGTGGGAAGACCGGGAAAAATCGAGCTAGATGAAGATGACCTTCTCTTAACCAGAGCCATTAGCGCGGGTGGAGGATTTTCGCAAAATGCCGACATTTCTTCAGTACAGGTTCTTTCAGGAACGAAAATAATCGACGTCGATCTCGATAGAGTTCTTAAAGGTCTTTCAATAGACCCGAAAATTGGGTATGACGATTTAATCTATGTTCCAAGAATCGACAACAGATTCGTGTACGTTATCTCCGACAACAGCGGAGGCAAAGTTGACTTCTCTTCGGGAGAGAAGATCACATTGAGAAACGCTCTGGCGAAACTAAATCTCGTAGAGATTTCCTCAGAGAAGGAAATAAGGGTGATATCTCCTGACGGCGGCGAAAGAAGGATTCCTATCAGTTCTCTAATAAAGACTGACTGGGAACTTGAGACAGGAAGTGTTGTGTTCTATCCGCAGGCAAGCAACGTGGCGAATGTTCTTGGGCGAGTAAGAAACCCAGGTACAATCACCCTGAAACCCGGTATCCCCTTCAACCTGGCTACCGTGATTTCCGCTGCCGGTGGTTTTGATGACTATGCTGACAGATACGGCATAACAGTAATTGACTCGAGAGCAGCCTCAATAACCGTATATACTATTGATGATCTATCGAAGGATACCCCTCCGTCTATTCCTGATGGAGCAACAGTCTTCGTGCCCGAGATAGAATCAAGATATGTGTACATTCTTGGTGGTGTAAAGGAGCCTGGGCTCAAATTGATTAGCAGAGAAGAACCGAATCCCACCCTGACAAAGCTAATAGCAATATCCGGAGGGTTAATCGATCCTCTATCAAAAAACGTTGAAATAGTTGAATCCGACCAACGCAAGAAACTTGACCTTCAGGCAGTTATAAAGGGCATATCACTTGATCCACAGATAACAAGTGGTTCAATAGTATACGTGCCCGAGACTTCAGAACGGTTCGTTTACGTTATCTCGAGAGAAAGAGGCGGGAGAGTTGACTTTTCTAGTAATGAGGAGATCACCCTTAGAACTGCCCTTGCAAAGCATAACCTGCTTGATTTTGACTCAAACAGTAGAGTAACTGTGATTTTTCCCGACGGAACAAGAAGAGAAAGACAGATCTCCGATCTCAAAGATAATGACATGGTACTTTCACCCGGATCGATAATCGTGTATCCCAACGTTCTCCGCCAGATATTTGTGGTTGGTGCAGTCAATAGTCCAGGATCAGTTCAGTTCGAGCCAGGAGAAAAAGTTACATTGACTACTCTAATTGCAAGAGCTGGCGGGATGACGCCACTTGCACTCAGCAACAAGATACAGATAACAGATCCTTTTGGTAGAACTTCCACAGTAAATGTTGACCCAATACTACTAGGAAAGGCCCTCGATCTTACGCTCGAAGATGGGTCCTTCGTATATGTACCAGTTTATGAGGCTGTTAGAGTGAATGTAATTGGAGAAGTTAGAAACCCGGGAATCGTCGAGTTTTACAAGAATGAGACCCCTAGCCTGATGCTAGCCATTTCCAAGGCCGGCGGTCTAACAAATAGGGCTGCTACTAATATAAAGATCACAGATCAAGACAGAGAGATTCGCTGGTTCGACCTAATTGAAGGTGAAGACATTCATTTGTCGGCAGGTCAGACTGTGTACATTGCCGGAGATGACCGCTACGTTTATGTTAGCGGAGAGGTGAATTCTCCTGGCAAGTTTGAGTTTTCCTTCGAAGAGGAGATCACTGTTCTCAGAGCACTTGCGAGAGCAGGAGGAGAGAAGATTACTGCTTCAGATCAAGTTAGGATTCTCATGCCTTCCGGAGAGATTCTCCCGATTAGTCTGGCTGAAGTCAAAAACGAAGGTAGAGATACGGTAATTGAAGCGGGAAGCACGGTTATCGTTCCAAGAAAGGTGATTAGGATAACTGTTCTGGGTGCAGTAAACAATCCAGGCCTCTACACATTTAGCGTAGATGAAAGCCATTCTCTTTCTGATGCAATAGCCAAAGCGGGCGGAATAGTTGACGAGAATCAGGTTGGAAAGATAGTAATTCATGATGGAAAATCCGTCAGCGAGTTCACCGCATCGGTTCTGCAAAAGCGAGGGGATCCTCTATCAGACAACTCATACATTTATGTGTCGAGCAAATCCTTGATATCAATCACAGTGCTCGGCGATGTAGTAAGACCTGGAAAGTACGAGATCAGCGGAGAAAAACCTTCATTGGCGACAGCGATTGCAGTTGCTGGAGGACTCGACAAATCAGTGACTACGCTCAGTCTTGTAGGAATCGATGGCACAATAAAGCTGGTAGATGCACTGAAGACCGAGGAACTGGCTAGAAGCTATGTTAAGGATGATGATACCATTGTTGCGCTAAGAAACTATGATTCATTCGTTACTATCGTAGGAGACGTCAAGTCACCAGGCATATTCTCTGTTTCAGAATATGGGGAGCTTTCGCTTGCAGAACTACTGAGTCTTGCAGGGGGTCTTGCCAGCTTCGAAACCAGGGGCAGAATCTTCATCTCTTATTCCGGAAAGACTGAAGAAGTGATTACTACCCCGGAAGATTTCCTCACATTAACCAGAAGGACTGTCTCACCGGGGTCAACGATATATGTTCCTTATTCTGAACCCGCCAGAGTGTACGTCTTTGGCGAAGTGCAGAGACCGGGAGTTGTAAGGTTCTATGATGGCATAACGGCAATCGAGGCGGTCGTCGAGGCGGGAGGTCCCACAAGTTATGCAGTGTTAGGTAACGCGCTGCTGTTCCAGGACCCTGACAAACAGCCTCTAGTACTTGATCTTGATCAGCAGAAGGGAAAGCCTGCGAAAGGCAACGTTCCTTTGACGCCGGGAAACATCATTTTCGTTCCCCAGTCGTCTATCGTGAACATCAAGGACATCATGTCGATTGTTGCTTCATCGCTTAGCATAGTGAATTCGGCCGTCGGCATATTCAAGTGAGGTTGATCTGCATTGAATATCGACTCTCACTGCCATCTGCTCCCTGGAGTGGATGACGGTGTTGATAGCATTGAGGAGTCTCTGGCACTCCTTGAAGAAATGAAGCTCAAGGGGCTTCAGAGACTTTACTTGACACCTCACCTTTTTTCCCCGATGAGTCCTTCCGATCCTGAACGGATAGTGAAGAGATGGAACGAATACCATTTTGAACTGAACTCTCACTCAGTTGAAGTCTTGCTTGGCTCTGAGATATTCTTTAGACCAGAGATACTGGATGCCGATCTGATTACTATGGGTGGGTCAAACACTGTTCTATTGGAGCTTCCAACGCAGCGAAGACCTCACTATCTGTTTGAAGTGATCGAAAAACTGCAGGTCAAGGGATTAAGAATAATACTTGCTCATGTTGAGCGTTATGAATACCTTTTCAGAAAAAGCGGGTTGTTTTTTGGCAAGCAAGAGCTTACAGACGATATACTTAGGCTTAGAGACATGGGAGTTCTCTTTCAGGTAAACTGGAACAGTCTCGACAAGAATCCCAGAACTCGGGTTCTTATCAACGAAGGAATAGCCGAGATCATTGGAAGCGATAAACACAAGTCTGGCGACAACAGACTCTTAATAGATTTTCACGATGATCGATATAGGCTTTTTTTGAACGATTACTATCTCTAGATGGAGGTGCTTTCGTGAGCGAGTTCGAGGGCAGCGATTATAGGGAACTAACTCTTGAAGACATTTTTAGAATGTTTAAGAAGCGAATGGTTCTCTTCATTTCTATTGTACTTGCGGTAGTTGTTGTCACAGGCGTTTATCTCATTTTCGCTACGCCAATTTATGAAGCCAGCGTCACCATCAAAGTCGATCCAACCTCTCAATCATCTGTGGGGGATCTCTTTAGTAGTTCCCTTACAGGGAGCTCGGGATCGAATATCTCAACCGAGGTTGAACTTATTAAGAGCAGGACGAACATCGAAGAGATAATCGAAGTGCTCGGGTTGGTCGACAGAGTATATTCAGAAGATACGAAGGCTCGGCTACTATCGGAAGGTTATTCGGACCGTGATCTAGTAGCTTCACTCACGCGAAGTATTTCATCAATGATAACTGTCTCACCTGTTAAGGATACCAGGATTGTCAGAGTCTCAGTTCAGAACAAGGACCCCGTTCTTGCGAGGGATATCGCCAATACTCTAGCCGAGGTTTACAATACCAAACTGGCAGAATTGTCAAAAAGAGACCTGACAAGAAAACGTGAATTCATTGAGGCACAGATCCCACTTCTGGAGAGCGATCTGAACGAGGCTACCGATAAGATAAAGCAGTTCAAAGAAGAAACAGGCATCTACGTACTCGACAAGCATGCCGATCAACTATTCCAAATGCTCAGCAACTATGACAAGCAGCACAACGAACTGATGATCTCCGCTGAAGAGAAGAAAGCTGAAATCGAAACTTACCAGAGTATGCTCGACGATTTTGACAGCATTGATTCAAAGAGCATAAAGGCACTTTGGGTTCAGACATCTGAGAGTTTTTCCGTAAACCCCGTGCTTACCAGTCTAAGACAGAGCCTTGCAACTCTTCAAGTTGAGCTTGCTTCGCTGGAGGAGCAGTATCCAAAAACTGACCCTAGAGTGAGATCGAAAATCACAGAGATTTCGAAGACTGAGAGTTTGATAGCAGAACAGATTCAAAACGAGTTCATAGTCTCAGGCCAGGGCATGACCTTGAATCCTGCGTACCAGCAGATAATAACTGGCGTCATCAGTTCAGAAGCAGGATTTCAAATCCTTCAAGCTTCGATTCAGGCAGTGGGTCTTTTGAGGGACCAGTATCAATCTGAACTGAGAAACCTGCCGGCAAAGGAGCAACAGCTGCTCGATCTTGAGAGGCAGATAGCAGTTAAAGAGAGCCTCTACACCTTGCTTCTGGAGAGACTTGAGGAGGCAAAGATCAGTGAAGCTGCCGTAGTTGGAAACGCTGCAATTGTCGACCCCGCGACCGTGCCTCAGTCGCCGGTGAAACCCAACAAGAAACTATCTCTGGCCATTGGAGGCGTTTTGGGGATCTTTCTTGGAATGCTAATGGTCTTTCTTGCCGAGTACCTCGACAAAACTCTCAAGACAGAGGAAGAGATAGAACGTTTCAGTAGGCAGCCGATAATCGGAAGAATTCCGAGTATCGAAGGAACAAGCGAAGAAATGTATGTAGAGAAAAACCCAACGGCACCTTCTTCAGAATCGATAAAGCTTGCAGCAAGCAATCTCTCTTTCACGATGGGCGAGGGAAAGACGGTGGCAGTTACATCGGTTCTCCCTACTGAGGGAAAGAGTTTCGTAATTGCAAATATCGCCTATTCAATGGCAAACAGCGGTCAAAGAGTAGTCCTCCTGGACCTTGATCTGCGTCGCCCCAGGGTCGAAAAGATACTCAAAGCTGGCAAGAGAACCAAGGGCGCGGTGGATGTGATAATGGGAACTGCCTCAATTGATGACGTTGTCGAGAACTACGCTGAAAACATGGATTTCATAGGAGTGGGAATCATTCCCCCAAATCCCACAATAGTCCTTTCGTCGAAAAGGATCGACACTCTCCTTTCTGAACTGAAGCAGAGATATGACAGAGTTCTGATAGATATGCCACCGGCGGTTGTCACTTCAGACGTTTCTTTGGTGGGAAACAAGTTAGACGGAATCGTGCTAGTTGTTAGGCCCGGAAGGGCAATAAAGGATGGCTTGAGAATAGTTGTGGAGAATCTCAAGACCGTGGGAGTGAAGATTCTTGGAGTAATAGTCAATGGAGTAGATGAGAAGAATTCAAGCTATTACTACCACTACTATTACTATTACAACGAAGAAGGAAAAAGAAAAAAGAGAAGGAAGAGAACCAGCAAGTAGAAGTTTCAGGCAATAACGTTGCTTTTTGGCAAGCTATGAAGACAACATATTGAGAAGGTATCTCTTTGTAGAATTCTAATCTCATTTTTCGAGGTGGTCTCAATGACGGAGAAGAAACAACTAATAGACTTCGAAACCATTGTTTATCTGATTCTGACTCTGTTTATTCCTTTGTTTGTCACCAAGGGATTCACACACGAGCCTTCAACCGGAAAACATCTCTTCTACGTTGTCGGATTCACAGTAATCTTCCTTTCTGTGTTTATTAGGAAGAGAGAGGTTTTGATGCGATTTGGGTACGTACATCTGGCCTTTTTCGGAATCGGAATCGCTGCCTTACTCTCGTTGATTGTGGTTTCGATGGACAATCCTCAGTACTTCAGGTACTCTTTGGAGATTGCTCTTTATGTTGTGTTCCTTTCCTTCACCGCGATCTATATTTCCAGCAAATGGGACTCCGTCGAGAAGATTGAAGTAATTATGCTGTTCTTCTTGATTGGAGCAGCCGTTGTCGCAGCTGATGCACTCCTTAACTTCTACCTGGGATTTGACATTTTTCTAGGCAAGGTCGGAGAACCTTTTGCAAGAGCCTCCGCTAGATCGACTATTGGAAACCCGAATTTCGTCTCTGATTACATGGGCATGACAATTCCTATGATCTTCTATTTCCTGATCTCCAGAAGACCACTCGGGATTCTGTTCAAGAGTGCAAGAAGTCAACTTATCCTTAAGATAATCATGCTGGTATTCTTGATTCCGATGGTAGCCTCTGTATTTGTATCACAGACAAGAACGGTAATAACTGCGATATTCATAGGCAATCTACTATTCTTGCTATTGTACTTCTTCTTGAGGAAAGGAAAGAAGCCAGAAGCTCTGGAAACCTCTGAAGAGAAGAAGTTGAAAAGACTCTCACTCATCTTTCTTCTCTTGGCTCTAGTAATCATAGCCGTATTGTCATATCTTTATCTCACACCATCTCCCCTGACCGGCGACGGAAAAATCAATATCACTGCCAGACTTGAATATGTATTAACTTCCTCTGGATCGTGGAAAGAGAGGTTCTCAGCATGGTACAACTCGCTTTTCCAGTGGCTCGATGATAACAATAAGCTGAGAATCCCTTTCGGGAGTGGAATCGGAACGTTTCAGCTGTATCATCTCTTATACAGTCCTCAGGTACTTAACCATAGTCCTGACTTCATGCCTGTATGGAATAATTTCAAGAGGACTCACAACGACTACATCCAGGGTCTGGGAGAGATGGGAATCATCGGCCTCCTCTTCATTGTATTGATGGTCGGCCTACTGGTCTTCAGGTACGTAAAAAACTTGTTCAGAATAGACAATAAGAGGGATCTGCTGCTTTATGGCTCCCTGGGAGCGGGAATATTTTCCCTGGCAGTTCACAGTTTCTTTGAATTTCCTCTCCATATGCAGCCAAATCTTATGCTGGCCATCTTTTTGGGATCTATCGCCGTTGGAAAGTACTTCAATCCAGATCTTAAGGAAAGAAAGCTTCCAAGAGTTCCTGCTGTGGTGGCCTTGTTCGCTATAGCCGCCGTACTGATCTTCCTGAAGACGTCGGCGTTTCTTGGAGAGGGCTTCTTCAGGATTGGACAAACTAACCAGCAGTATTATCTTGCTTACTATAATCAAGCACAGAACATCAATCTAAGTGCTCTTCAGCAAATCAAGAATGAGATCAGCACTTTCTCTGGCAACTACGCTCACCTGCAAGATGTCGCGAGTTATATGAATGTGAAGGGAAGCGAGATCCGATCGAAGTATCCTGGCGCCAATCAAATCGATCTTCTTGAGCTAGCTGAAAAAGAGAGACAGAGCGAGATCAGAAAACTATTGGATGAGATAAACAATCGAATAAACCAGTACAACTTCTATATTTCCAAGGCGGGGGAGTTCTATGATAAGGCATTAGACGATTTCAAACTTTCAAATAGACTGTATCCCGTATTTGGCAAACCCTTATGGTATATTGCAGGCCTGGGGACAAAGGCACAGCGACTTGAGACAGTGAGAGACAACCCGGAGCTCATGAAATCGATTCTAACAGGGAAGGATGAGTATTCCTCTGACATAATACTTGAGTTCAAGGGAGATCCCGAAATAATTCCGGTTCATAGAACAAGCATTAGAACTCTTCCGTTCGCTGAGTTCTTCCAGAAGCACGCTTCGGTTTTCGACAATCCTGAACTTGTGTCGGGCTTACAGCTTTACTTCATTACACAGATTCAGATGATACTCGATGCTGCCGACTACTATGAATCATCTGTTATACTGTTCAGCGAGCGCCAGACGCCAAGGATTCTTGGCCGCCTATACACAAGCTTGAATAGCGAACTCAAGAAGTACTTCAACTTCATCAATTCTAGAGAAAGCACTGTGGTCTCTGCCTTCGGAGAAAGCGGAGAGTTCAGGCAGATAATCATAGATCTGGTATACGAAAGTGGTATTCGAGCAACTTACTGGTTTGATCTTGCGATCACTCTTCTTCCCGGCACATGGAACAGATACCCGGACTGGGAGGACATCTACATTGAATACTTGAACTCAATACCCTCGATTGTTGATTCTATAGATGCACAGAAACTGAAGATACTTGAGGTTGTCCGGAAACACGTATGGGCCTGTGAGAACATGGGACCGGCAACTCCAGACGAAACACTGCAATTCGCAGTACAGTGGGGCAGATCAAATCTTTCTGGAGAAGAATTAAGTAACTTCGAGCAAAATCTGAAAAATATTTACGAAAGAGTGGTCAATCTAAATAGGGATCTGATTGAGAAGACGCCCAATCTTCCAGAGAAAACCGTTGATCAGATACAAAGCTTAATCTCGCTCTTCGAAACGCTTTGAGTGATTTTCCCTGGTATACATTTAGCTAGGTAAATGATATAATACTTCTGGAGGTGTCCTTTGAAGAAGTTCTATGTTACCACGCCAATATACTACATAAATAGTGAGCCTCACATTGGCTCTGCCTATACTACAATAATTGCAGATGTAATTGCCAGATATAGGAGACTCTCCGGCTATGAAGTATTCTTCCTCACTGGCACCGATGAGCACGGTCAAAAGGTCTTGAATGAAGCGCTAACGAGAAATATCAATGCTCAGGAATACTGCAATATAATGGCCGCCAAATTTATAAAGCTCTGGAAAGATCTTGAATTGACGAACGATGGGTTCGTGAGAACTACTGATGAGAATCACATGAGAGCCGTGCAGGAATTCGTTTCACGACTAAAGGAAAACGGTGATATATATAAGGGAAGATATGAAGGGTGGTACTGCATACCAGATGAAACTTTCTGGAATGAGGAAGATCTGAAGGAAGGAAAGACTTGCCCAGAATGTGGTCGCGAAGTGAAATGGGTGAGTGAAGAGAACTACTTTTTTAGACTTTCTAAGTACAATGATCCTCTTCTCAAACTCTACAAAGAGAACCCTGAATTTGTCCAACCGTATTTTAGAAGAAATGAAATGCTGAAAATTCTCGAATCCGGGCTGAAGGATTTAAGTATAACGAGAACGTCTTTCAATTGGGGGGTACCGATGCCTGACGATCCAGAACACGTGATTTATGTTTGGGTGGACGCGCTGATAAACTACTTGAGTGCAATCGGGTTCCCGAATGATCACGACTCCTTTGAACGGTATTGGCCCGCCGATGTGCATCTGATTGGAAAGGAGATAAATCGTTTTCACTCAATTATTTGGCCAGCTATGCTTATGTCTGCTGGAATCTCTTTGCCTAAGCAGGTTTATGCCCACGGATGGCTAACAATTAATGGTCAGAAGATCTCCAAGTCATTGGGAAACGCGATAAGTCCGATGAGCTTTGTCAAGGTTTACGGTAACGACGCTCTGAGATACTACCTCCTAAGGGATATCCAGTTTGGTCGCGATGGCGACTTTTCCGAAGACAACCTTATTGGCAGAATCAACGCAGATCTTGCAAACGATCTGGGTAATCTTCTGCATAGAACAGTCGTGATGATTCAGAAGTTCAATGACGGAGTTGTTCCTGAAAGAGGCGTAGAAGAGATGGTTGATGAGTCCCTTAAAGAGCTTTTGGAAAGCACCTTTTCCACATATGTGGACTCAATGGATAGACTCAGGTTCACACAGGCACTTGAAAGCGTCTGGGAACTCATAAGATATGGTAACAAATACATCGATCTGACTGAGCCATGGAAGCTCGGGAAAGACAACGAAAAGAAAACGAGACTAGACACTGTCCTGCACAATCTTGTCTGTGTTCTTGGAAATGTGTCGTTAATGATTGAACCGGTTATGTTCAATACTGCAAAGGAGATTCGAAAGCGATTAGGTATTGAGTCGAGAATGACTCTTCAAGACCTTGACTGGGCCGATCCGCTTTTTGGAAGTAGAGTCAGTCACGGTGAACCGATTTTTCCGAGAATTGACATAGAAAAACATAAGAAGGTGACAGACTTGAACGGTCAGGATACTAAGCCTGAAACAGAAAATAACGTTCTGATAGCAATCGACGAATTCACCAGGGTTGAACTTAGGGTGGCGGCTGTAATTGAGGCGGAGAACGTTCCGAAATCCAAGAAACTTGTCAAGTTGCAGCTCGATCTAGGTGAACTTGGCAAGCGGCAGGTCGTAGCTGGAATCGCTCAATTCTACAGCCCGGAAGAATTGGTCGGTCTGAAGGTGGTGGTGGTCGCTAATCTTCAACCTGCAAAACTGATGGGGATTGAGTCAAACGGGATGCTTCTTGCCGCAAAGATAGGAAATGCGCTTTCACTGCTAACTGTTCATAAGGATCTGCTTCCAGGCGCCAAAGTTTCGTGACAAGTAGAGGAGGAATACGTCTTTGCCTGAAGAAATTATCCACAAGAATATTGATGATGAACTGATTAATTCATACATGCTCTACTCTATGAGCGTTATAGTAGGGAGAGCGATCCCGGATCTGCGCGATGGTCTGAAACCTGTTCAGAGAAGGATTCTTTTCGGGATGTCGGAATTGGGTCTTCGTCATAATCAAAGTTTCAAGAAAAGCGCCCGTATAGTCGGAGAAGTCATGGGAAAGTTCCATCCCCACGGCGATGCTGCCATTTACGACGCTCTAGTGAGAATGGCTCAACCATTCTCTATGCGTTATCCTCTTGTCGAAGGGCAGGGCAACTTCGGATCAGTCGATAGAGATCCTCCCGCTGCCATGAGGTATACCGAAGCACGAATGCAGACTCTTGCAGAAGAATTGCTTCAGGACATCGATAAGAGCACCGTACCGATGATGCCGAATTTTGATGGGTCTCTTTCAGAACCTGATGTGCTTCCTACTAAAATCCCAAACCTACTCCTGAATGGCACTTCTGGAATTGCCGTGGGAATGATGACGAGCATACCACCACACAACCTAATCGAAATAGTTGATTCCCTAAATCTGCTGATCAAGGATCCAGATTGTACGGTTTCCGATCTCTTGAAATTCGTGAAGGGACCGGATTTTCCTACTGGCGGAATGATAATGGATGCAGGATCCATCCCTTCAATATATGAGGAAGGGAAAGGAAGAATCACCATTAGAGCTATTGCCGAGATTGAAGAGTCAGGTGGAAGTCCTCAAATAGTTGTCCATGAGATACCTTACAACATATCGAAGGCAGATCTAATTCAGCAGATAGTTAGCGCAACTCAGAACCACCGCGACCTTCAGATAAGAAACATAAGGGATGAGTCCGATCAAAAAGGGCTCAGGGTAGTTATTGAACTGAAACGCGGTGCCGATCCTAACGTAGTCCTTAATCTTCTTTTCAAGCATACACAGCTTCAAACAACCTTTAGCGTGAACATGCTGGTTATCGACGAGAAGAAGCGCCCAAGAGTAATGAATCTTAAGCAAATACTTCAGGGCTTTCTTTTTCACCGGTTCAATGTAATTAGAGCAAAGACTGAATACGATCTTGAGCAAGCATCCAGAAGAGCTCACATTGTCGAGGGGCTGACGAAGGCGACAAGATCTATTGATACAGTTGTAGACATAATAAGGAATTCGGCTAATACGGAAGAGGCATCCAGGAATCTGATGGAAACACTTGAAGTAACTGAGGAGCAAAGCGCCGCGATTCTAGACATGCGAATGGGCAAGCTTACAGGAATGGAAATCGAGAAGCTTCTCAGTGAGTACAGGGATTTGGTAGCCAAGATCAACGAGTACAGATTGATTCTAGGAAGTGATGAAAAGGTCTATGAGATCATTGTTAAGGAGCTCGATGAAATAAAGACCAAGTACGGAGATGCTAGACGCACAAGGATTGATTTGGGCAATGGAAGGGATTTTGACATCGAAGACATGATTCCGGATGAAGAGATCGTCTTGATGGTAACAAAGAAGGGGTACATAAAATCTACACCTCTTGAAAGTTACAGAAAGCAAGGGCGTGGCGGCAAAGGCGTCATCGGAGTAAGAACGGGCGAAGAGGATTTCGTTGTCAACATTCTTACAACAACCAGGCTTAGCAAGACAGTTATCATCACATCAAAGGGAAAAGCATACGTACTTAGCAACCACATCATCGATCACTCTTCTAGAGACTCAAAGGGAAAGCTTCTCGCCAACTACATCAAGATCGATCCCGATGAGAACGTACAGGCAGTCCTTTCAACGAGAAAGGAAGAGGTTCAAGGAAAGCATCTGGTTATTACCACTAGATCTGGCAAGATCAAGAAGACGGTATTCGAGGCCTTCCTGAATGTGAGGGTATCCGGAATTAGGGCAATCGGTTTGAACGAGAACGATAGGGTGATAGATGCTTCACTTGCATCAAGGGAAGATGATACCATTATTATTTCAACAAGGAACGGTATGGTAACTAGATTTCCGCTTGTACAGGTACGTGCAATGGGAAGAGGAGCAGCAGGAGTTATGGGCATAAGACTGAAGAAGAATGACGAGGTCGTTGGAGCCAGCATCGTTTCTGCTGACGACAAAAGATTCCTCCTGACAACTACAGAAAAGGGAGGAGGAAAGAGAACCTGCATTTCCGAGTATAGATGCCAGAATCGGGGAGGCATGGGTGTAAAGAACATCTACGGACTCGAGAAGATCGGTCCTGTTGTCGGAACTCTCGTCGTGACCGACGAAGACGAGATTATTCTTGCGACCAAGTTGGGCATGTCAATAAGAATTCCTATCTCACAAGTTAGACCGACCGGAAGAATAACCAAGGGAGTTAGGATAGTGGACCTAAAAGAAAACGATACCGTCGCTACGATGGCAGTTGTCGTTGATTAATAACCCAGCCAAGAATAGGGGGTGTAATGAATTGACTCTGACCGAGAAACAAAAGAAGATTCTGGAGTACATTGAGAATTTCATTAAGCTCTATGGTTACCCGCCTAGCATAAGAGATATCTGCAGAGACTTTGAAATATCTTCTCCAAGGGGAGTGGCAAAGCATCTTGAGTCACTTGAGAAGAAGGGTTACATTGAAAGAACCGGCGTTTCTCGCGGAATAAGAGTCTTGAAGAGTCCTGACGGCTCATCGCTTGAACCTGGCGAAGATGTTGTCATGCTCCCTGTTATTGGTAACGTAGCAGCGGGTGAGGCTGTCCAAGCTGTCCAGACTGAGGAAGAGAAGATTCCTGTTCCTTTGTGGATGATAAGAAGAGGTTTTGAATACTACATGCTGAAAGTAACCGGGAACAGCATGATTGACTCTCATATCATGAGCGGTGACTTTGTTATTATTAGAAAACAGGAATGGGCTAATAACGGTGATATTGTTGTGGCCCTAATAGACGACGAGTATGCTACCCTTAAGAGATATGAGAACGAGGGACCTAAGATTAGGCTGGTGCCTTCAAACCCGGAGATGCTTCCAATTGTCGTTGAAGCAAACAGGGTGAAAATCCAGGGACGGCTTTCCGGTGTACTCCGCTGGTACAAATAGCAAAGCCATTTCTAAGGAGTATGGACATGAAAATCGCAGTTGCTTCTGATCACGCTGCCTATCAGCTCAAAGATTTCGTTGTAAACTACATCAGAGAAAAGGGTCATTCAGTGGTCGACTTCGGTCCTGAATCTGGTGAACGATCTGTTGATTATCCAGACTATGCCGATAAGGTATGTAAGTCGGTAACGAGCGGAGACTCCGACTTCGGTGTTTTACTATGTGGGACTGGAATTGGCATGTCGATTGCCGCAAACAAGCATCGGGGTGTTCGCGCTGCTCTTTGCCTATTTCCGGAAATGGCCGCACTTGCCAGAAGGCACAACCATGCTAACGTTCTCGTGCTGGGTGGAAGGTTGATAGGTAGCGAGCTAGCCGGTTGGATAGTGGAAGCTTTTCTCGCTTCATCTGAAGAGGGTGGACGTCACCAGGTCAGAGTGAACAAGCTTGAGACTGGACCTTCCGGGGACAGGGTGAATGGAAATTGATAACTTACTATGACAGAAGACATCTCTTTCATCTACCTATGAAAGAATTGGAAGACGGCCTTTGGATCGAAAATCCGGACAAACCTGAAAGGATAGAGGCAATTCGCAGCACGCTGGAGACCGCGGGCTTTCGTATTAGGGAACCAAGAGATTACCACTGTTCTCATCTTTATCAGGTGCATACACCAGAGTACGTTGAATGGTTAAGAGAAAAGAGTCTCTCAGTATCAAGAGACAGAGAGTACTTCCCCGAGGTCTTTGGATATGACAAACTCTTCGATACTGGCACGCCGGTCACCTCGGGTTGCTATGTTGGAGGGCTTGCTGCCGTTTCCACAGCCTTAAACGCCGTCGATTCAATCCTCGACAGTGAAAGTGTTTCCTATGCTCTTTGCCGACCCCCAGGACATCATGCCGGTATATCGACTGGTGGAGGATACTGCTACTTCAACAATGCAGCAATTGCCGCGCGATACTACCAAAAACACACTAGAGGCTTCGTCGCAATTCTTGACGTCGATTTCCATCATGGAAACGGAACTCAGGAGATCTTCTACTACGACGACACGGTATTCTATGTCTCCATTCATGGCGATCCAAAGATATTCTACCCCTGGATAAGCGGCAACTCTTGGGAGATTGGTTCCGATTCGGGCGAAGGTTTCAACATGAATTTCCCTCTTCCGGGTGGCACAGAGGGACCTGAATACATGCGAACTCTTTCGAAAGCACTTCAGGAAATCGATGATTTTTCCCCTGACTTGCTTATAATTTCTCTTGGAATTGACAGCCACAAAAACGACGGGATAGGCCATTTCAGCCTGAACAATGAGGACTTCTCAATGATGGGGAAACTCATACAGGAAGTTGATGTTCAAAAGCTTATTGTACAGGAGGGTGGCTACAACCCTGTTGCGAACTCAGAATCTGTGCTTAACTTTTTGACTGCAGTAGTTTAACTCAACTCACCAATAAAGAAAGCGCGACTAAGCCGCGCTTTCTTTATCTTCTTAGAATGCAGGCCCAAAACCAAAGAAGGGAGTTCCATAATACGGCTTGCCATACATGGAATTCTGTTCAGCAAGGCTCGTGTTGTATCCGTAACCAAGACGAACCAACCCAATCATTGGAATTGATATATCTATGCAAAGACCAAAATCAGCAAGAAAGTTTCCTCCGATTATGTCCCCGCCCGAACTGTTCCGATAGAAAAGCAAGTCACCGAACCCAACTATGTCAACAGGTATTGACGATGTTTCCGGTGTCAACGGATATCTCAGCTGGGCAGAACCGACAGTTACACCGTAGGAATTCTGACCGATACTCTGAGAACCCCTTACCCTAATGAGAGAGTCCGGGCTAAACAGATAGTTTCTGAAGACACCGTTAGAAGAGAGCGGGAAAAGCTGCTGCGTTCTTATCCTGAAGCCAAGAACTGGATCTCCTATTGACATGAAATTCTTGTACTCTGCATATCCCGAAAGGAACAGTTTGTCGTCCTTCCCAAGGATACCTCTAGCAGTGAGGCCGGCAAGATACTCACTTCCCATTGTCGGCCTTAGGATGTCATCTCGGGTAGAGAGCTGATAACTTATCCCAGTAAACAGCCCGTCAAAGCTTTCGGAGACGCTCCCAGTATCGTCGCCAGTCGCAGGCTTAGTCTCTGTAGAAACCTTGCTCTCTGACATAATATACTCATACCCCGCAGTAAACCCAATTTTTTGTCCGGGTGACAGCTTGTAACTTGGAGTAAATGAGAGCATGAACTCTGTATCCTGAGAAGCTTTGGTTACTATGGTATCGGTGGAATCGATTGTTGTCGTAAATCCAGTAAATTTCAGTCTGAAGGCCGTGTCCAAATCAAGCCTGGAACCACCGATCTTGGGAATCGAATAGCCTATAGTGGCATCAAAGGCCGGTCTTCTCGTTGTTGTTTCCGTGGCTCCTTCAGTCAAAACAACTTCTTTGTTGTTGGGCATTGGAAGGGTAACACTGAGCGTAGTTGAGATATTCTGACCATAACCCCACACATTGAGCAGTCCCAGATCAAGATAAAGATTCAGACCATTCTGCCATCCTCCGCCGCCACCAATCCTGTTGTTTTTATCGGTTTCCGTAAGCGTGATCTTCACATCCAATGCATCGCTACCTACAGGAACAGGAGCAATATCCACTTTCGAGAAGTAACCTGTGTTGTTTAAGAAGGCATATGTGTTTCTAAGCTCATCCAAGGACAAAACCTTACCCTTCTCAATGACGATTTTGTCATTGATGAGATAATCCTGAGTCTTCTTTGGACCATCAAATTCAACTGTTACGTCTCTCACTAAGGGCTCAGTTATCTTCAGACTGAAGAAGCCGATTTTTTCATCAATTACCGGCTCAATTCTCATAAAGGGATAACCCCTATCGGTATATAAGTCTTGAACTGCCTGAATTGCCTTTGCCGCAATCTCATTGTCAACCTTCTGACCTTCAGCAAGACCGGTCTGTCTAAGGATTTCTCCTTTCTGCAAGTTAACGTTCCCCTCAATAAAGACACTTCTTAATTCGAATCCCGATTTTACATACTCTATCGGCGTGAAAGTGATACTCATTGATAATGCGCTGCTTTCCCTAACTTCATCGGGAAGCGTCACCTGTCTCACGCTTTTCAGGGCGTTATTCAGTGTCACGATCATCGCCTGATAAGTTCTGTCATCGAATCCCCACTGTCCGTTTGAATTAGCATAATAAGTGGAGTAAATCGTCTGAACGACTCTGTTAATGTCTTCGACTCTTGGAACATACTTTTTCTTAGAATTGACCCATCTAATCAGGATCGAAGTATCGTAATACTTTTTCAAATAATCTATCTCCAATCTACTAAGGAGATAGGATTTAGCTTCATCCGATATTGGAGCATCGATCGAAAGCTCCCACAGGAAAGAGATTTTAACTGTAAAAGTGACCTTCACCTTATCAGTAACATTGCCTGAAAAAACGTCGGCTCTGTCTTTATCGGTCTCCCACTCTACCCGTACAAACGGTTCTATATAACCGCTTTCAGCCAGTTTGCTCTCTATTGCTTCTAGGGTTAAGGGAATATCATACATCAACCTTGAAGGATTCATAGGTTTGCCACTCTTGATAACTGAAGCAGCTTCGAGTAGAGATGTTTCAACGATTTTCGGACCGTCGAAAACAACTGAAACCTCTACAACAGGGTACTCTTTGACCTGAACTGTCAGAAGTCTGGATGCTTCATCAAAGCTGTGATACACATCGGAAAAGTAACCACTGTTCTTCACTCTCTCTATCGCCTCTTCTAGTTCAGAACCGCTTATTTCCTTTCCACGCTGAATGTTCAGAATCTCTAGAACTTCGTTGTCTGAGATCACTCTGTTGTCAAGAACAGCGATCCTTGACGGAACGATGCTTGCCAAACCAAACCCACATAGCAAAAGCAGACTAAGAATAATCGATAATCTTCTAATGGACATCCGATAAACCTCCCAGTGAAATTTCTGCCTCCTGAAGAATTTCAAGAATCATCTTCATTTTGACTGGAAAAACGAAACAGTCGTTCCCCAGAACTTCTCTGAATTGAGCCGAGGAGAAAGAATAACCATCTTCATCTAGAACTCTCTCTATTGTCCAGTCTACATTGTCTTTCATAGTAATCACAGCAAATAGAGTCGATGGGACATCACCTACAGGCTGACAGTCGACACTTGAAAGAATGAACAGTGCGCTAACCTCTGTACCAATCCCAGGCTCTGAACGAATTTCGAAGTTGCCTCCCGTAGATTCAGCTGCAAACTTCAGCATCGGCAAGCCTAATCCGAAATTGACTTTCTTTTTCTTTTCCGTATAGAAAGGATCCATGACTGCTTCCAAAGATTGAGCATTAATGCCCTTACCCCAGTCCACAACCGAGAAAAAGAGAGTCTCTTCCTTCCTTTCTTCGATCGTTAACTTCGCTGTTTTTGTTCCAGAATCTACTGAGTTCTGAGCAATATCCAGTATGTGGTCGCAGATTGTTCTCAGTCCCATATTATACTCAACGCCCTTCCTGAGGAAAAAATCGCAGTTTTGAACTCCTCGAAGCTTCTTGTGCTGGCCGAAATTGCCACTGTGGGCTTGATCAGGTCTAAACTATGTGCATCACTTGAATGTATAATGTTTTTCGTCTGCAGCCCCCGCTTCAGAGTCCTTTCAAAAGAAATCTCCATGGGCACTTCTATACATTCTTCTGGTACAAGTCCGAGCTGCACAATGAGACCCATTTTCCTATCAATATGAGCCATTACCGAAATCCCACCATTCTCTTCTACAGTCTTAAGAGTCTCAGAAATGCTCAGAGAAGCTGGCTGTCCAAGCCAGATTTCCTCCATACCTACAAAAGAATCATTCTCATCCACCAACAACTGATAACCAGATATCTCAGGGTCTATCGTAACTATCGGAAGCTTCTCTCTCTTAAGAAATGCAGAATACCCTTCTGCTGACGAAACATCTGGAAAATACGCTAATACGTGAACATCCTCAAGTGTGTGTACTTCTATGCCGGGGATCACGGAAACCCCCACTTCTTGAAGAACACTGCTGAAAACTCTAACGTTACCCGCACTGTTATGATCCGTAATAGCAATCCAATCGATCCCTCTTGATACACATACTTTTGCAATCTCGCCTGGCGTCATTGTAATTTCGGCACATGGAGAGAGACAGCTATGAATGTGAAAGTCGCAAAGAAACTGCAAAACACTTCAGCCCTTGAAACCACTCTTTATTAGCCTGTAAACAAGATCGAAGGTAGTTTCTTCGCTTTCCATAAGGACGATTCCCGTTTCCTCGGCCTTTCTAATAGTCGCGTCGTCGAAGTGAAGACCATTACACAACACAATTGCTTTGACCCCTACAATAGTGGCAACTGCCAGAATATTCATATGAGACTGAACAGTCAACCAGATAGAATTCGATGGGGCATTTCCCATTACGTCGCTAAGCAAGTCTCCAATGTAAGCATCCGATATGTCAGCCTCGAGAGGTAAGTCTGTGACTACTTTTGTCCCACATTTGTCAACCAGTTCGCTCAATCTCATGTCATTTCCTCCCATTTCGATAGAAGTGCATTTCAACCACAACCCCTTTTCCCGTCTCAGATACTACAACCATTTTGTCTGAGTACCTTCTCATGTTCGGAAGGCCCATCCCCGCTCCAAAACCCAGCTCGCGAATGTGATCAGACGCCGTGGAGAATCCTTCCTTGATTGCCTGCTCCACGTTTTCAATACCTCTTCCATAGTCTTCAACTCTCACTCTTACCAGGGCCTCATCGTACCAGGCGAAGATATAACCTTCGCTACCGCTATGAATTACGACGTTCACTTCAGCTTCATAACAGGCGATTGATACTCTCCGTATCAGATTGTCGTCATCTGTAAGCGTCTTCAGATAGCTCTTCAGTTTCGCAGATCCAACTCCGGCCATGTCAATTTCCGAATAATCAATATGGAATACGAAGTCAGCACTCTTTTTCTCAACGGCATCTCCCGAAATAAGAGACTTATCAAACCAGTCAACACTTCTCTCCAGAACTTCCCTTCGTCGGGTATCGTGAACGTAGATTAGCCTGAATTTATCAAGAATGGCTCCGATAATATCCTTCTTTGTAATTATTCCGATGAGCTTCCCTTCGGAATCAACAACTGGGAATCTCCCGTATCTGTATCTGTTGAACTTCTCAATCAGTGCCTCAAGATTCATCTCTGGAGAGAGTGTAACTAAATCCCTTGTCATATGCTTTTCAATCGAATCAGTTATGTAGTTGCCCTCCAGAGCAACAATAATGTCCTCTATACTCACTATGCCTTCCAGCTGGTTATCGGCATCGGTAATGGGAACTCCTGATATCTTGCAGATCCTCATCAGTTCTTTCGCCTGCCACATCGTTCTATCTTTGGTTAGCGTGATAACGCTCTTCAACATTATGTCTTTTGCCGTTATATCTACAAATAACCCTCTTAACTTTTCAAGGAGGTCGTCAACACTTCGTTCAGTCAAAGTTCTTCCCTTCTTCTAGTGAATCTCCAAGACCCTCTCTATAAAGAATTCCGCAAGTCCTGTACATCGACATTCTTGCGTGAATCAAAGGCATCTCAAGTTCTTGAGCCAGATGAATCGTGGTCTCAGGAACATTTCTTTTCCTTATTATCAACACTGCAGCGGCTCCAACCACTGAGGCAGTTCTAACACATTGAGGAGAATTCAGGCCTGTTACCAGAATCATTCCAGGTCCTCCAAAAGCAAGCACATCACTCATCAGATCTGCAGCTCCTACCGACTCTATTTCAGGATCTTCAGTTACATTATTCAGTATCTCGCAATCAAGTAACCGGATGATATTGGCAAGTCTCATCCCCTAACCTCCTTATTCAGAAGATCACCTGTATAGTTGTACCTGATGAAAGCATCATATACTACCGGACATTTAGCTTCGAAAATCTCTGCGATTGCACTAGCATACAGTTGGATTTCTGGCTGAGCATGAGAATCTGCTCTCTGATTTAGGAAATTCATAATCGACCTTCCATTGATAGTCCAGTACGCCTCTGTGTACATAGATGTGGGCAGTACAATTCTCGCCATCTCTTTCGCAACGCCCATTTCTATGAGTCTACTATAAGCGACAAAAGCGTTCTTATAGGCTTCTTCGATTATTGCAATCGCCTTTTGAGTGATTGCCTTATCTGCACATTCCACTGAACCCTGTTTGTTTTCGCCGTCTGGAGTCCTTATGGAATCTGGCAGATACCACTCATCAGAGAACTCAGTATATCTTCCGCTTCGCTCATTTATTGACGCTATTCTGTGTCTCACGAGCTGTCTCATAACGAAAATCGGTAGCTTCAAGTGGAACTTGAACACTATGTGTTCAAAAGGGGAGTGGTGACCATGCTCCATCAAATAACGAATTAGGCGATCATCTCTATCTTTGCTAGTTAAGCCCTTACCATAACTTACCCTAGCTGCCTGAACCGCTGAGTAGTCATCTCCCATTCGGTCTACAAGCTCGACGAACCCTTTGTCAAGAACATCAATTCTCATCATTTCCTCCGTCTTCTTTCATCGCCTTTCTCTCTTGTGAACTCTTTCTCTTTCTACTAAAGTATTCTAACAGAAAGAGCCCCAGGACTACTACGGCAGTAAGCGGGACTACTGTAACAAGCGCCAGTTCAAAGATTACTCTTCGCCTTAACTCCTTCAGTGCAGAACTTACTGCATAATCATAATCTTCGAATCCACTCAGCTGAAGATAGAACCTAGCTAAATCATAGTAGTCTCGATCTTTCGTCTCATAATAGGCCATTCCAAGATTCCTAATAGCCCTTGAGTTGTTCGGCCAAAAACGTACTGCCTCCTGATAGCGCTCAATTGCTTCTTCAAAGTCACCATCTTCAAGGTAGATGTCTCCAATTACCATCGAAGCATTAGACGCAAATCTGGGAGGAATCTGATTCAGATCGAGGGAGTCTAAGATCTCCCAAGCTTGAGGTACTTCACCAAGTTGCAGATAGGACATCGCCACATAATAGCTGGAAAGTGGATCCTCTGTTTCCAGCCTCGAAAAGTCCTCTATAACCACCTCTGTAAGCCCTGAGACAAATTCACTTTCGATAAGATCGTCTCCGAGCAGTCCCTGAAGGTTTTCAGAGAATACCGTTTCTCGGATTTCCATTAACCTTTCAATATCCATTGAGCCGATGCTGGAATACAACTCCAGCAAAGCTTTGTATGGGAAATACTGCCCGGGTCGAGCGTCAATCAACTCATTTGCCGTCTCCTCGATCTGCTTTGCCGATCTCGGATCTCTTGTATCAACCCAATCATAGAAGAAGGCTCTCAGAGATACCGCCTTCAAGAGATGGTCCTCGCTTTCAGACGAATAGAGCATATTCAACGCAGAGACAGTTGAAACAGCGACTAACTGGTAGACCACCTCGATGGCTTCCTGAAGGTACGGAGGAAGTACCTCTCCTTGAAGCTCTGAGTAAAGATTACTAAACCAAACCTTGTAGTTTGGTTGGATAGTCTCTCTGTACTTCAGACCCACGGCTAACGTAAGATAAGCCTTCGTTTCCAAATCTCTGCTGTCAAGTGATTGAATATCCATAAGGTAGTTCTTCGAAAGAAGCAAATCCGTTTTGTCAACAGAAAAGGCAAGAGCTGAAACGGTCAATATAAAGGCAAGAACCAAAATGTGCTTCACAAGTCCTCACTCCAAAATGGTCCCAAAGTGATAGCAAGAAATGGCATTTGGGATTCAACATTATCATTGATAACCACATATAGATTAGGTCTTTCCTCAATTGTGACACATATTCCAGTACCGGAGAATGTTACTGTCTTCTCTATCGAAAAGTATTTCCACTGAAAACTCTTCATGTTCTTACAGTATTCTGGATTAACAGACGGCTTAATTACTTTGATTGCCTTGTCAAGATGAAGATCCCGACCCCTGTTCCAGTCGAAGAGCCTGTACGTTGTGTCACTGTTCTGCTGAATCTCGATCAGCTTAGAACTCGGCCCTATTGCGTGTACGACACCTGCAGGCAAAGCCAGAAGATCTCCCTTATTAAGACTGATGTGATTCAGGTCTTTCTCTCTGATGTCGATTGTCTCGGTTTTTTTCTTTAACCCTGCAAGCACCTGACCATTTGTTAAGAAATACCAGCATTCGCTCTTACCCCATGGTTCTCCTTCAATGCGACGGGCAAATTCATCATCAGGATGAACCTGGACTGAAAGCCATTCCTTTGCCGAGATATATTTAACCATCAAAGGAAGCCTAGGCAAAGCTCGTCCGCAAAGCTCTTCAGTAACATCTTCAGGATTCAGTCTTGAAGAGCTTGACTCAAGACTAGTCTTCATATTAGCTGTATCTGACAGAAGCCAAACTTCTCCTATCGGTTCTTCAGAATCTACTCCGTAGATGGTGTTCAAATCACTATCACCCCACGGTCTACTCGAAAAGACGGGTTTGCTTCTGTATATCACTTTCTCACCTCTTTCAGGAAATGCTCCATCTGCTCTTGCGCTCTTAATACCTTTCTTCTATTCTTCTCTCTCTTATCTCTCATCCTTATCTCCGGTAGAAGACCAAAATTCGCATAGACTGGCCTTAAGGGACTCCTGCCAGATACTGTTACATGGTTGACCAGCCCTCCAAGCATTGTCTCCTTCGGAGGAATTAACGTTCTGCGACCGTCAACAAATCGATTGACATTGATTGCCACAAGCCTTCCGGAGACTATTGCCTCCACGTATCCTTCAAGACCGCAAATCTGTCCTGCAAAGAACAGCCCTTGGTAATCTTTGGACTGAAGATCGGGATTCAGAAGCTTGGGTGAATCGAGGAAGGTGTTCCTGTGCATTACTCCATATCTGGCAATGTCGGCGTTCCTTAGAGCTGGGATAAGTCCTAGGATTCTCTTCTGCTCGCTCCATTTCAGCCTCGTTTGAAACCCAACAAGACTTAACAGTGAACCTGAGAGATTTTCCTTTCTAAGCTGAACAACCGCAAAAGGTTCTTCTCCCGTTGCAGGATCGGTCAGTCCCACCGGCTTCATTGGACCAAATCTCAGAGCTTCTTTTCCGCTTCGCGCTATCTCTTCAACAGGCTGGCAGCGTTCGAAGAGAAATCGATCCGAGAAGTTTTCGATCTCCAAAACTTCTGCCGATACAATCTCCTTCCAGAAAACTTCGTACTCCTCAGTCGTAAGAGGGCAGTTCACGTAGTCTCCGGTGTCGGAATATCTGTCAGCAACAAAGGCTCTCTCGAAGTTTACCGAATCCGAAGCGACTATTGGAGCTACAGCATCAAAGAAAAAGAGTGCGTTGCCGAACAGTTCACCTAGATAATTCTCAAGGCATTCAGAAGTTAGTGGGCCGGTACACACTATATTGACTGACCCGGAGATGTCTAGCTGGCACACCTCTTCTCTCCGAACACTGATAAGTGGGTGGTTCTCTATCCTCCTAGTGATCTCTCTTGCAAAGGTCTCTCTGTTTACTGCCAAAGCCTTTCCCGCAGGTACTCTATGACGGTGGGCGGCTTCCAGAAGTCGGGAGCCAATTAGCAGACCCTCTTCCTTCAACAGGCCCGATGCATTGTCCAGTGACTTAGATTTCAAAGAGTTGCTGCATACTAGTTCCGCAAAGTCTTCCGTTTGATGAACATCGGTTTTCCTGGCAGGTCTCATCTCGAAAATCATTACCTCTTTTCCGAAATCCGCGAGGCTCAAAGCAACTTCAGAACCGGCCAGTCCTCCACCGATAACATTTATCCTCATTTCTTCTCTCTTCCTAGTTTGTGAGTTCTATAGTACCTGAATAGTGCTTCTTGATAGTACCCTCCATAAGGAAAGAAGGAATCCATTCCAAACTGCATTACCTTTTTTGTTGAACCGTCCAGCGCGAACAGATCTTTCATCACTCTGCTCACCCAGATATCTACCGGGAAGGCGCTCAGCTTACCGTAGGCAAAGAGCATTACACAGCTACCTACCTTGTAACCAATGCCGTCATGCTTCATCAATTCTTCGAGCAAGTCTTCAGCAGCCAGTGAAGAAAGCCGTGAGAAATACCCTTCTGTCTCTATGTCTGAAAAGAGTTTCATAAGCCACGGAACCCTGAAACCGATTTTGAGCTCGGTCAGAGCTTCTGCTGAGATTCCCTTGGCCTGCTCCAATGAAGGAAACGTGTAGTAACTCTCCTGACATAGATCGATCCTGTTTTCGGGAAAGAGTTCCGATAGTTTGTCGCTCATCCATCGAATCATAGGAATGCTGTTTCTAGTTGAGAGAATATACTCCACAACCATCTCAAAAGGATCTTGCCTTAGTATTCTCAGTCCTTCGGCTTCCTTGAGAGCCTTTTCAGACACTATTCTAACCCTTTGATCAAAACACTTCAGTCTTTCCAGAATTATAGAGTGAATCTCCTCCAGATTATCCCCAAGTCCAAGGTAGTTCCCAATTTCCTCATAGATATCTTTTCCGAGCAAAGATTTGGAGGAAGATCTGACGATAATTCCATCTGAGTCCTCTTTCAGGAAGAGAACTGTATCTCGAACAACTCCCTTCCACCAGTCTCCTTCTTTTCGCCATCGAAAAGTCTGACCACAGTCAAGTGTCGAATCAAGATCAATTAGACCCGCAGGTTTCAAAGTGAATTCAATCACAGGTTCGCCTCATGGGACTCGATAACCGTTTTCAAAAGCCTATATGCGTTGTCTTCAAGGAACTCACCGAGCACTATGAGATAAGAACTCTTTCTAATTCCATCAAGATATAGAGCGGTAATCTGCGTCCCATTCACAACCGTTGAGCTTCTCGAACCCGTAGCTTTTGAAAGCGCGATTATGAGCTGAGGGATATCAAATTCCAACTCCCCATCATAAGGAATCCCTTTTTCGTCGACCAGGCGAAAGACCATTCCACACTCTTCCCCCAGTGATCTGATTCTTTTTGCCAGAGTATCCATTACTTCTTCTCCCTGATTATCCGGCAGTTGTAACTCCCGGTTTTCAACCATCTTTTGCCTTGTAGTGAAACATCTTCGACATCATCAAGAAGTGCACAAGGCTTAATGAGAGTTATCAGCTCTTTCAACACGGAGACCTCTTCAACGGGGATGCTGCTTCGAGAAATTACGGCACCTCTGAATCTCCAGAGATCGGCGAAGCATGAAAAGTCTCTCTCTAGCGCCTCTTTATCTCTCCTTTTCTTGATCTCTCTGGTCTGGACAATTTCCTTGAGACTAGATTTGCAGCCACAGTAATTCTGGACATAGACATTACCCAAAAACTGATTTAGCTTTCCCCTTTCTAGTCTTAGGTTTTCCGAAATGAACTCCAAATCAAACGATTCCGAAACTTTCTGCCCAATCTGACAGATCAGATAAATTGGCTTCTGGGGGCTTGCAAGAAGCGTGGTACTGAAGCTCTTGGCACCTAAGGATTTTGCAGCTTCCGCTGCCTTTCTCAACCTTAATTCTATACATTTCGTACATCTCATGCCCCCTTCCGGCTCATCTTCAAAGGAATCATGAATAGCAGAGAAGTCCTCGGGGCTGTAGTCTGGTTCAGGACACTCAACTCCCATTTCTTGACAGACTCTTCGGAAAGCATGATATCTTTTGAAGAACTCTTCTTCAGGATAGATATTCGGATTATAGAAAAGCAGCATTGAATGCTTCAGTTCCTCTCTCTTCAAAACAGAACTAACTAGATCCGGTGCGCAGCAAACATGAAGCAGATTCAAAACTCAACCAGCTCCTTCAAACTGGCAATGGTCTTATCACCAATTCCACTTACCTTAGCCAGATCATCGCACGAACGAAATGGACCGAAATGAGCACGCGTGTCAACTATTCTCTGAGCAAGCACGGGCCCGATGCCTGGAAGCTTACAGAGGTCTTCCACATCTGCGTTATTAACATTCACCTTTCTCGAACCGGATTGTTCTTCAGCCCCGATAAGAGGAATAATGGCAGCAAGTATCTCAGGAAGTATGGAAGGTCCGATTCCAGGTACATTGAGAAGGTCTTCCTCAGTTATTATGGGTCCCTTGAGTTCCCTGTATTCGATTATAGCAGCTGCCTTAGCTTCACCGATTCCTGGAATTTTCTGAAGAGACTGAGAGGAAGCCGTGTTTATGTCGATTAAAACCACTCCTTCTGCGTTGGAATACAGCTGACCGGAAACGGTCACCATTTCTCTCAAGTTACTCAGGGTCTTTTCACCAATTCCCCTGACAAGAAGAAGATCGTCAATGGAAAAAAACGGACCGGACGTAGCTCTGTAATCGACTATTGCTCGGGCCTTGGCAGGGCCTATCCCCGGCAACAGCTCCAGCTCCTTCTCCGAGCAAGAGTTCAAATCAATAGGGAAGCTAACCGACTTCGGTTTATCAGAGTTTTCACCGATGGCCGTTGAGTTGCTACCGCTATACCCTGAGAGGGCCACAAACCCCATGAGCACTAGTATCACAATTGATCCGATTATCTGTAACTCCTTGACCGAAATCTTCCTCATCTCAACTGCCTCGGAAACCTGTCAGTGATATTCCAGCCCGTTATCCTCTGGAGTGCCTGAACGTCGACTGATGAAGAGTACTCTCTGGCCGCTGCCGCATCAGGGAAAATCCCTAAAACAGCTGCATAGAATGTTCTCCCGTCCGCGGTTATTGACTTATACACAAAGGCAGGGTAACCTGCACTCCTCAGATCCATTACTTGTGGTGCTATCCCATCTGAGACTGTGTGCGATACGAGTTGAATTCCATAAGCCGTCTTTGAGTCATAAAGTCCGTCAAGTGGGTTCTTCCCCAGAAACATCACGCCAAAACTATCCCCCACCCTGGTGATAAAGTACTTCCCGAGACCTTTCTCCACGCACAACTTGAATGCTGTATCTTCTTCCACAACAACATAACCAAACTCGGAACCTTCTGCAAGAAAGTCGAAGGAGTTCAGTATTAGCCGCCTATAGTCGAATACCTCAAGAAAGAAGTTCTGAGTTTCTGGAATCGATATTGTC
Source organism: Mesotoga sp. Brook.08.105.5.1 (assembly GCF_002752635.1). NCBI lineage: Bacteria > Thermotogati > Thermotogota > Thermotogae > Kosmotogales > Kosmotogaceae > Mesotoga > Mesotoga sp. Brook.08.105.5.1. The sequence continues at coordinate 12,813 of NZ_AYTW01000005.1, read as the reverse complement.
TCTCTGACAACCTGTGTTCCTGTGGGAAATTGTACGGGATTGTCCGGCTGTTCAGGCTGATCGATCCCCTGAGAAAGCACAGAACTTCTGATTTCCTCAATTATGAGTTCCGACTTTCTGTTTTCCTCCCGGAGAAAAATAGCATATCCTCCAAGCGTCATGACAACTGCCGACAATGCAAGAACGATAACGATAAGAGTCTTCAGAACATAATCATGCGATACTTCGCTCATACAAAATTCTCCAATCCCCTCCAGGTCTTTTCCCTGACAAATCTCTCAAATATAGAACACCCCACGAAGTAAGTCTTGTCGAGATTTCCGTCAGGAGTACTGATTCTTACACCACCTTTCTGTTCGACCAAGTCAACCAAGGACGACATATCAATTCTGGAAGACCATCTACTGTCCCACAGCAATTTCACCACTCTAAAAAAGTCTTCTGTCACACTACTATCCCCTGTACCAAATTTCTCGGCCAGACGTAATTCCATCATGGCTCCAAATAGAAGTGAAGAATCATATCCAGCCTTAAGCCTAGAAGCAGTTTCAATAAGCCTTCCAATTTCCGTGCCTACAACGAATCTGCCAGTTTCAATTCCCTTAAGATAAGCTTTCACTGACGAGAAAACAATATCTTCCCATTGCTCAGCAGAGATATCTTTACCAGAGACCACAACGTTAAAAAGATACTTGAAAAGCCTATTATCAAACGAAAGGGCAACCAGCAAAGGAAAGATCAGAACACTCTTGGACGAGCAAGCATACTCTCTGTAACTGACCTCAAAATCAATGAAGACTTTGTCCGGGAGACAGTTGAAAGAGAGAAGGTCCTTCACAAACTCGAAATTCACCCTGAATCCTTTCAGCGCAGGCATCACCTGACTAACTGTCGTCGTAGGAAAGAGGAAGAGCTTCTCAATATCGGTATGACCTGATGACGCATAACCTACCAGATCGATGAGAGAACCTCCTCCAACGGCTGTTATTGCGTTTCTTCTCGATGCCCTTATAGCCTGATATATTTCGAACACTCTGTCAACTGACTTCACATGTTCTCCACCGGGCATCAAGTATTCGTCTTCCAGTCTTTCGCCAAAAACCTTTCTAAAACCAGAGTCTACTATTTTCAGGGACTCTGGAAGTCTTCCAGCAAAAGCCTTCCCAAAAATCAACTGACACCTTTCAGCTGATTCACTGGTAAATGTGATTCTTCTCATTCCACTCCTTCTTCAGCAAGTGCCTTTAACAGACGAACCGCATTAAGAACATCATCATAATCAACCATCTCGTGAGGCGAGTGCACGTATCTGCAAGGAACCGAGACCGTTCCTGAGGCTATTCCTCTTCCGGTCGTCTGGTAACCTCTAGCGTCAGTGCCTCCAAAAATCAAGACCTCATACTGAGTGGGAATCTCCTTTTTCTCAGCAATCTCCTTCAATCTAGATACTACTCTCGAAGAGCTTATGCTTCCGCGATCCTTTATCTTTATCGTAGGTCCTTCTCCAAGTTTGAATCCCATTCTCTTCAAAGATTTCGGGGTGTCGGGTCCTGTGGTAACATCTACTGCAACAGCCATATCTGGCATAATATCAAATGCAGCGACACTTGCACCCACTAGTCCAACTTCTTCCTGAACGGCGAAGACAAAGTAAACATCGTCTTTGGGATCCTTTAGCTCTTTCAAGACCTGTATCATAATTGCACAGGCGATCCTGTCGTCCATAGATTTCGAGATGAGTCTCTTTCCAAGATCGATGAACTCTGAATCATATGTTCCAAAAGTCCCGATCGGTGCCTTCCTCTCTGCATCACTCTTATCTATTGCTCCGATGTCAACGAAAATGTGGTCGAAATCAAGATTCTTGATGCTCTCCCCGAGCTCTTTGATCGTCTCACCTTCTAGGTCAACGACACCTGATGCTCCTGTCTCAAAAATCAATCTCGAACCCAAAAGCATATATGGAGACAGCGCACCTATCGAATCAATCCTGAGAAAACCATTTGAGTCGATATGTGTGACCACGACACCGATTTCGTCCATGTGACCGTCAAATAACAGCTTCTTGCCACTCTTTCCTTTCTTCAGAGCAACAAGATTGCCTAACGGATCTATCTTCATGCTATCAACGTATGGTTTGATCTCTTCGGCGATCGCTTCCCTTATAGCATCCTCCCTACCACTGGGAGAACTAATCGTAACCAGTTTCTCAATCAGCTTTTTCATCTAGACAGCACCTTCCCTTCCTTAACTAGTAAACTGGCGAGTTTTACCACTCCGAGAAAATCATTGACGTTTATTACAGAAGTTGGAGAATGTATGTATCTCGAAGGAGTCGAGATAACACCTGACGGTATACCCGAAATTACTCTTGCAAGCCTAGCTGCATCAGTACCCCCAGCTATCCTGCTCTTGTACTGGAATTCTATTGAGTTTTTCTTAGCAGTATCCACGATTGTGTCGAGTATCCTCTTATCTAGCACCAATCCACTGTGGGCAAATGTTAAGACGGGGCCTCTTCCAAGACTTGTGGCCCACCTGTAATCAGGAAGCTCCGGGTTGTCTCCAGCCGTAGTGTTCTCGAACACAAGAGCTGCGTCCGGCTTTATCTGTTTCGCCGCGACCCCGCTTCCCCTCAGACCAACCTCTTCTTGGACCACCCAGGCGAAATAGACATCAAAATCCAGACGGTACCCTTCAAGGCTCTCAAGAATCCTTATTAATACTTCGCACCCCGTCCTGTCGTCAAATGATTTCGCAATCGCATAGTCGCCAATCTCTTCGTACTGAGTATCGAAGAATACTGGGTCTCCAATGCGATGGTTCTTCTGAGCCTCTTCCTTCTTTGAATAACCCAAATAGATTCTCAGTTTGCCCATGCTTGGTGTTTTAAGCAAAGCGGTTGGATCCTGAGTGTGTATGGCTTCAAACCCTATCACCCCAGGAACAAAATCCTTTCCCACCAAAACCTTTTTACCCATCAATACTCTTGGATCGACTCCTCCTACACTGGTGAAAGAGAGTGTGCCGTCTTCATTGATCTTCTTCACCATAAGACCAACCTCATCGGTATGAGCAAGAAGCATAAGCTTCTTAGAACTCTTCCCCGTCCCTTTTTTCTCCGCAATTAGGTTTCCAACTGTATCGGTCCAGATCGAATCGACTCTTGGCTCGACAATGCTCCTGATGAAGGAAGAGACTTTTTCCTCAAAACCTGATATTCCCGGGAGTTCACAAAGGTCTTTCAGGCGTTCTAGCTTCATTGCTCCTCAGCCCCCTTCAGTGATATGAAAAATCCTGCAAGTAATCTGGCCGTTCCTGCAACATCACTAACTTGAACTACTTCGACTGGAGTGTGCATGAACATTTCAGGGAGAGAAAGCAGAAGCGTTGGAACTCCGGTGCCGGCTATTTGGACATTGTCTGCATCAGTTCCCGTTCTACCTGAGGTGAAGTCATATTGAACTTTGATTTCATTGTCTTTCGCATGTTTATCGAGTAACTCAAAGTACTTCTTGTGGATATTCGGGCCTCCAACAGTTAAGGCCGGACCCTTTCCAAGTTCGACATCGTTCTCTTTGTCATGGTGAGTAACATCCATGGCAACACCAAGATCGATTTCCAAAGCTTCAGCGGCGCCCTTTGCTCCTATTGCCCCGACTTCTTCTCTTGTTGTGAACACGAAATAGACGGTAGGAGTTGTACTGTATTTCGAGAGCTCTCTTGCAGTCTCTATGCTTATCGCTGCACACGCTCTGTCGTCAAGAGCTTTCCCAGCAACCTTGCCGTTCATCTCAAACGCTAAAATGTCTACTACTGCAAGATCGCCAACACCTATCTTCTCATAATCCGGATTAATCGAAGCATCAATGAAGAGCTCATCGAAAGAAGGGACTTCTCCTCTTGTCTCCCTTTTCTGAAGGTGGGGAGCCAACATTCCAATTACTCCTGATCTTTCCTTTCCATCTCTGCTCCTGATCTTAACCTTCTGAGAAATCAATACCTTAGGATCGACGCCTCCTAGCTCTTCAAACCTTGCAAACCCTCTTTCATCGACTCTCGAAATCACAAGCGATACCTCGTCAACATGAGTGAATACGCCTATTCTCTTCCCACTTCCTTTCTTAACTGCAATCAGATTTCCAATTTCGTCTGTATAGGTCTCATCCACAAACGGACCTATCGCTTCCCTAATTACCGAATGGACCTCATCTTCGTATCCCACAGGTCCAAAGGCATTGGAGAGATTAATCAATAACCTGGCTAAACTCAATTCGCCTCCCCCTTTACTTCAAACTTAACATTGTCCGCCTCTTCAACTACTATCCTGCCCGTCCTTACGTGTGCCACGGCAGGCTTATCAAAACGATCGTATTCCTGAGTTATGAAATTCCCAATCTGGATCAGTGAAGGCTGCAAATCGATCGCTGCGATTATCCCGATTTCACCCTGAGAGTAACCGGCTCTAACAACCCCTCTTGCACTTCCAAATATTACAACACTACCACCGGCGATTACCTCTGCACCGGGATGAACATTGCCAACCACCACAACATCATAATTGTGAACAACTATCTGTCCTGATCTGAGATTACGCCTAATGATCTGAGCTCCTCGGACTTCAGTAATCTTCTCTCTAACAAGATCATACTTCTGACCGACTTTCACATCCTTCTGCTCCATACTACCCACGAGTATGTCCTTAACGTGGACACCAAGATCACTCAACAGCGAGACGATCTTAACGATGTCATCCGGTTTGCTTGTATCTTGAGTAAGCATGAGCGAGATCTCATCTCCTTCACGAAAGAAATCCTTCGCGTCAGCAAACTTCTTCATGATGTCTTGCCTCAATTCATCGACGGTTCTGTAAGAGTCAATGAGAAGAATCAGCCCTTTTTTTGTCATTCTGAAGTCAATCGGCATCACGATCACCCCTTTCTTCAAGATTCTATCATGAAAAAACCCTACCCTAGGCGGATTATGAACCCAAAGTAGTCGGCGAAAGCCACGAAAGAAAAGCATCGACCTCTTGACCGGGGACGGTTTATAGTGTAATATAAATTCGTGCTTCGGCCCTCATCGTCTAGTGGCCTAGGACACTGGCCTTTCACGCCGGCGACCGGGGTTCAAATCCCCGTGAGGGCGCCAGAGGTGGAAGCGTAGCTCAGAGGAAGAGCGTCTGCCTTACAAGCAGAAGGTCACAGGTTCGATCCCTGTCGCTTCCACCAGATTGATGGCGAGGTAGCTCAGCAGGTAGAGCAGCGGACTGAAAATCCGTGTGTCGACGGTTCGATTCCGTCCCTTGCCACCAGAGTTTTCCGTGGATTCTTAATTCACGATATGTCCTTCCGGGCATATTTTTTTAGACTGAATTACTGTAAAGTAGCTGCTATAATTAGCTTTATGCTGGGGGTGAGGTGGTGGAGAGATCTTCGCGACACAAACACATCTTAGAGACTCTTGAAGCTTCTACCGTTCCGGTAAAGGGACAGACTCTGGCAGCTGAAACAGGCGTTAGTAGACAGATGATCGTAAAGGATGTTGACGAGCTAAGGGAAAGAGGCTATAGAATCGTCTCTACTCCGAGAGGATATGTTCTTGACGGAAGAAAGAGTTTAAGAATGGTTGTCTCCGTAAAACACGAGGAAAAGGATATCTACGAGGAACTTTCAGCAATAATAAGAGCTGGAGGACGCGTAATTGATGTCAGCGTGATTCACGCAGTCTATGGTGAACTCAAAGGTCAGCTTAATCTATCAAGCATAGATCATCTAAACAGGTTCGTATCTGCTTTGAAAGCATCAGATGCACTTCCTCTTCTTAGTCTTTCAAAAGACGGAGTTCACCTTCACACTATTGAGGCGGACTCTGAAGAGGTACTGGGGAGTATCAGAAACATGCTGGAGGAGAGGGGCTTTTTTGCCAAGTAGAGGGGTAAGCGAATGAACATAGACGAAGTCATTCAGAAATATATCACTTCCGGTAGAAGAAGACGAATGCTTCTCTTGACATCAATGGAATGGATGCTTGTGGCCGGAGGGGTGATGATTACCTCCCTGACTCTTCCTTCTATTGTTGACGATCTCGCTGGAACTGTTGGAAGCCAGAACATGATGGCGAGTTCCGTATTTGCAGGTATGCTTCTTGGAGCCCTATTCTCCGGTGCAATTTCTGATAGATTCGGAAGAAAGTGGACTAATCTTGTTCTTTTGTTGATCGCCGGATTTTCAACAGGACTCACCGGCGCTTCTAACTCAATGAGAGTGTTCTCCCTGGGAAGATTTATCTCAGGATTTGGTTATGGCGGATTGTTGCCTGTTGTAAACGCCTACCTTACCGAATTCTCGTCCATCAGAATCAGGGGCCTTTATCTTGCTCTCCTGGAATCTAGCTGGGCAATTGGAAGTATCTTGATAGGTGGATTCACAATGTTAACGCTGGAATCCCTTGGATGGCAGTGGTCATACTATTTGCTTGCCTTCTTCAGTATTCCCCTTATATTCGTATCCTTTCTTCTTCCTGAGAGTCCAAAATATGAATTCATGAAGAAGGGAAAATCAGCTCTGGAAAAGATTCTTTCGACGAGTATAGATGAAGAAGTTGAGATGCACCAACGCCAAAAGCAGCCTATTCTGGGGCTTTTTAGAAACGGTCTTGCGAGAAGAACAATCATGATATGGATAAGCTGGTTCTCGGTTAGCTTTGTGTACTACGGAATCTATACTTGGGCTCCAAAGATTTTCATGTCGAAAGGGCTCACCCCAGTTTCATCTCTCTGGTACACCTTTTTCATGCTTATCATGCAACTTCCAGGATATCTTGCCGCAGCGCTTCTTATAGAGAGGTTCGGTAGAAGGCCATCTCTCACATTCTTTTTTGCGGGAATGGCAGTATCGTCTATTGTGATGGCTTTTGTAAGCAGCTCTTCGCTTCTTCTTTTCGCCAGCGTTCTGATTTCTCTATTCGTTCTTGGAGCTTGGGGCATGGTATACGCTTATACCCCTGAATTATATCCAACCGAGATGCGTGGCCTTGGAAACGGTACTTCAGGAGCTATGGCAAGGTCAGCAGGAATTATCGCGCCCTATTTCACCAGCACTTTAATGGGAGCCACCGGTAGCGTATTTGTTGTAATGATTTTTATGGCCGCTCTCAGTACATTTGCAGCTATAGTTGTCTTCAGAATGGGTGTAGAAACAAGACAGGTGATAATTGAATAGTTTGAATCTCCGCATTCATTTACATCAAGGATTGTCTTGCAGAAGCGTGTCTCCGTTGCAGAAAACACCTAAAGTTTTCTTTCCAGGTGAATTTCAGGAATTGTTTCAATATTGGTCATTTCTCTGTCATGCGCACACTCCATCAAATCGAATCGCTGGGATATATCTAGAATTCAGAAGAAATAAGATTTTGCTTATGCAATATTTACACTTATTAGTTATTGTCATATAGTTATCAATTATTAGATAATATTATTGAACTTTATTGAATTGATGACTCTCCAAAGATTGACTTCTTCCCGGGTTTACCGATATTTTCTCTTGCAGTACGCTTATTGCCGATCGGATGGAGGGCTCTGGATGAAGAAGCGGCTTGCTAAGTGTCCCAGCTGCGGCGGATATCTACAATTACCGAGTATACCTTTAAGAACTGCGAGATTAAGATTATCGGGACCTTTGTGCAAGACGAGCTGCTTTACCTGCCCGAAGAACTCCTTGACTTCCTGAAAGTGTTCATTAAGAATAGAGGAAATCTCTCTGAACTCCAGAAGGAGCTAAGTATTTCCTATCCCACTGCAAGAAGCAAACTGGAGTAACTGGTACAAGTCTCGGATATGAGCTTGCAAATCGCCAAATTCAGGAAGCTTCGAAGATCATCAGGAAATTGGAAGAAGGAAATCTCAGTGCCAAGGAAGGTGTAGAGCTTCTAGGCAAGAAGAAGAAAAGGCAACAGCTTCTCTTAATCGTTCTCGAATGGTGGCTTCTTCCAAAAGAAAGAAGCACTGCTCTTCAAAAAGAAGAATTGCTTTCCTAGATACTCGGTATTCGTAACCATCCAACGATCTGCAAAGAAAAAATGGTATATTATTGTTGCTTGAATACTTCCCGTGAAGGGGTGTATCTAATGAAATTGATTAAAGCGCTCTTTTTGATTCTGCTAATAGGTGCTGCTCTCCTCGTTATCAACAGTATCTTCAGCGTTACCATGGCCAGGATTTATTTCGGTAGAATAGAGAGAGACGGAAGGTATTTGAAGGTAGAACAAGAGGAGGTCTTCTTCAAGGTTATTGGAGACGGCGACCCAGTTCTAATGATACATGGTTTTGCTGGATCACATTTTGATTTTCTAGAGCTTGCTAAACTGCTTTCATCGAATAGAAGAGTCTACTTGTTGGACTTGCCCGGTTTTGGGCTGTCCACTGCCTCTAACAAAGGTGACTATTCAAGAAAGGGTTATGCTGAGCTTGTGGTTGATTTAATGAGCCTATTGAACATTGAGAAAGCTGATTTGATTGGCCATTCATTTGGAGGAGAGGTCTCTTTGAACATCGCCTACTATTTTCCCGAAAGGGTCAACCGCCTTGTTCTCATTGACTCTTCCATTCACGGGGATAGAGATATTCTCCCCGGTTTCTTTGCGCGAAGCAAGATAATGACGCGGATCGCTATGAGGTTCTATTTCCAAACTTTTCCGGTTCAAAGATTGCTTTATACTAAAGGATTGGGAGACAAATCCTTATTCAGTTCTGAAACTTTCGGCAGATATTTCTCGCTCGTGGACCATATGTCCTCTTCTTTCATTTATGAATTCATAAACAGTGATGACACAGCTTCTATATCGGATAAACTTGGCGAAATCGAATGCAGCACGCTGATCCTTTGGGGAGAAAAAGATATTATTCTCCCAGTTGCGGAGCATGGAGAGCCGCTGGCTAGAAAGATTCCCAATAGCATTCTGAAAGTAGTAGAGGGAAGCGGACACGCTCCATTTCTTGAATCACCTGATAGGATAGCAAAAGAAATCATCGGTTTTCTGGAATGAACGAGGAGGGCGATGTGTTGAGGCTAACCAAACCGGAAGTAGTCGTGAGCAGGTGCCTGGGCTTCGAAAGTTGCAGATACAACGCTCAGATGATCCCGAACAAATTCGTGGAGAAGCTGAAGAAGTTCGTCAATTACAGGACCGTATGTCCGGAATACGACATCGGGCTCGGAGTTCCTAGGCCGCCCATTCGCATGGTTTTCAGATCTAATGAAACAAGACTAGTGCAACCCTTAACGGGAGTTGACGTTACTGAACGCCTCTTGGAGTTTACGGAGAGTTTTTTTGCTGGACTGGAAAGGGTAGATGGCTTCATTCTCAAGTCGGCCTCACCTACGTGTGGCATAAAGGATGTTAAGGTCTATCCAGGAGAAGGAAAAGTCGCCTCATCAGGAAGGGATTCTGGTTTTTTTGGAGGCGCTGTACTAGAAAGATACTGTGGGCTTCCTATAGAAGACGAGGGAAGACTTTCTAATTTCACTATAAGAGAGCATTTCTTAACTATTCTATTCACCGTCACGCGCTTCAGAGACCTCTCCATAAATCTCACCAGAAAAGGTCTGGTTGATTTTCAGTCGGATAACAAGCTGCTCTTCATGTCCTACAACCAGAACGAAATGAGAATAATGGGAAGAATAATCGGAAAGATGGATTCAAGAGGTATTGAAGAAGTATACAGCGATTATTCATCCCACTTCTACAAGATGATGTCCACCCCCCCAAAACATACTTCACACATAAACGTCTTGATGCATGGGCTTGGTTACTTCTCTAAATACATCTCTTCTTCTGAGAAGAGGTTTTTTCTAGAGACGCTTGAAAGATATCGAGACGGAAAAATCCCGCTAAGTGTTCCTCTCTACATATTGCGTTCTTACATTGTTGCATTTGACAGTGAGTATCTTGCTCGTCAAACATTTTTCCAACCCTACCCTGCTGAATTGATTGAGATAACGGACTCCGGGAAGGGAAGGTCCGGAAAATGAAGAGTGATAGGATTCATAACCTGAGTAAGAGACGAGATATGAAAGGTAGATTCATTATGTACTGGATGCAGGCCTCTCAAAGAACCGAAGAAAACCCCGCACTCGAGATCGCAAAGCAAGAAGCCAAGAGAAATAGCCTTCCTCTTATAGTCCTTTTCGTCTTCAACACCGATTACCCCTCTGCAAATCTCAGGAACTTTTCCTTTATGATTGACGGGCTCAAGGCTGTTAAATCAAAGCTCAAAGAAATGGGTATCAGATTCACTGTTCTAGAGGGTAATCCAACAGAAATCGTCCCCCGGGCCTCAAGGAACTGTGCTTTGATCGTCACAGACGTTGGATACCTCAGGCATCAGATCGCATGGAGAAGGGAAATTGCGAAAGCATCCTCGTGCCCGGTAATCGCGGTCGAAGCCAACGTAGTTGTTCCTGTCAAAGCAGCCAGTAATAAGGAGGAATACAGCGCAGCTACGTTTAGGCCAAGAGTGTTGAGTCGCCTTCAAGATTTCATAACTGACTTCGAATCCGTCGTGTTCGAACCCGGAGACCCTGTAACCGATTTTGAGACCACATTTGATCTCGACAATCCGGACCTTTCAAATATCGACGACACGGCATCCATGGTCAGCAACTTTCCTGGCGGACAGGAAGAAGCAAATAGACAACTTGAGATATTTCTAGAAACCAAAATAGATAGGTTCGAGAAAGAGAGAAATGACCCCAATTGTGACTGTCTATCAGAGATGAGTCCATTTCTTCACTTCGGACAAATCTCCCCTTGTCTGATCGCCAGGAGGGTTATGGAGTCTGGTTCATCGGGAATAGAAGCTTATCTTGAAGAGCTTATTGTTAGAAGAGAACTGAGCATGAATTTCGTGTTCTATAACTCCAGGTACGATTCCTTCGAAGCACTCCCCCCGTGGGCTCAGAAGACGCTCAATGAACATAGAAGCGATAGGCGGGAATACGTATACTCACTTTCTGAACTGGAAGGCGGGATGACTCACGATCCTTACTGGAACGCAGCACAGAGAGAAATGGTCGTGAAGGGCAAAATGCACGGTTATATGCGTATGTATTGGGGAAAGAAGATCCTCGAATGGAGTCCAGATCCTGAAACTGCAATCAGCTCGGCGATCTATCTTAACGACAAATACGAACTAGACGGTAGAGATCCGAATGGTTATAGCGGCATTCTCTGGTGCTTCGGAAAACACGACAGAGCTTGGGCGGAGCGTTCAGTATTCGGAAAAGTCAGATATATGAACTCAAACGGCCTAAAAAGGAAGTTTGATGCCGATGCCTATGTGCAAAAGATCAGTTCTTTGACGAGTAAAGAGTGAAACACGAGCTGTATTCATAGATATCAATCACCTCGCCATCCTTGAGCACTTCCATTCGAACTGAGACATCGTAATTGCCAGAATGAAGCCCCAGAATTCTTATCGCTTTATGAGGGTAAGTGAAGGCCTGTGTAACGAAATCTCCGCTTCCCGGAGTCTGCAGTTTTGCAGCTACTTCAATGGTTCTATCTTTGTGGAGATAAACGCCGTCTATCACGATGCTGTAGCCGCCCGTAGGCCTTTCTCCCCCCTTGACTAACAATACCGGTTCTTCAAGGATTGCAGAGACCTGAGTAAAAAGACCTTCATTAACCTCCCCCAGAAGAATGCTCACATCGCTATCCCACTCAACTTCAACCGAGACGTCCTCAAACCCAAGTTCTATAGCATCATCCCCCCTATTTTTATCATAATCAACTTCGAGTCCCATTACCACGAGTGTATAACCTCTTTGAAACGTGAGAATGAAGGGATTCATTGTGTAGTATATACCCTCTCTCATCAATGAGATCTTTTTTTCATAACTCTCCCCATTTCCTCTAAGTTGAATGAATACTTCTCGCTCCGAATTCTGGCTTCCTGGATCGAACAACCAGCCGGACAAGACAATTGCGACTTCTCCTGAATAGCTTTTCGAGAGAACTGTGAAGTTCACATTGCTTGTTCTACTTCCTACACTCTCCGTAAGAACAAACGGCTCAAGTTCTGCAAGCTCAACATAGCCAACGTTAAAAGCAAATAGATAGGATAGAAGATTGAAAACTACAATTAAAACCCAGAATGTCTTCTTCATTTAGTCACCTCCTTGGTAATAAGACCACATAAACCGACCGTTTGTTTGTACGAACAAATCGGTGAGTAGCCCAGGGCGATTTCACCCCCAACCATCCGGGGACGTAAGGCTGGCTTCGCCAGGAGGGAGAACCTTTCTAGGGGCAGGACGTTAGGTTGCATGAACTAACTCAATTGGTCATCCTGACGTGCTCTTGGTCAGGGATGAGGCGGATCAGAGGTAAGAGGAATGAGGCTAGAGGTAAGAAGATCAAGATCTCTTCGCTCTTCCGACCTCTTGCCTCTGACCTCAGGCTCTTCCCAAGCCCAAGGACGGGTCCATGATTTGGGACGAAGGACTAAGGACGACTCTTCACAGAGTTCAGCGGGTTTTTGTTCTTAAGCTTACAGCGGATCTTCGTCCAGTGTACAAAGGAGATTTCATACGACCTCATCTTGTCTGTTTGCTCCTTCCTTGTCTCTGTTCACAGTTCCTCCCTTTCGGTTGTCTGCACAGAGTTGGTTGACTAACCTACAAAACTGGATAACACGTCCCTTCGCTCCACTCCCATTACAGGAGCTTCATCACTACTACGGACTGTTCCGCCCCTGAATCTGGCATCGGTACTTTCACCCTCGTGGGTCTTCCACTTGCGCCTTTTCCCTTA